>CALZBV010000046.1 GCA_945622055.1 uncultured Clostridia bacterium | reverse complement strand
CGGAAAGGAGTTTATTGCAGCAAATGCAGTTACTGCGGTTACGCAGCAGATGAGCTCCGTTATTATCCAGGGGGTTTGTCAGGCCGGAGCAATCGTAACGGGATATGCGCTCGGCGAGGGGGGCGAAAACGGAAGAGAGAAGGCACAGCGTCAGGGCTACGCGTTCCTCGGACTCGGTATTATGCTTGGTGCGATTTCGGCACTGTTTATTCTGTTAATCAGCAATCCGATTATCAATGCATATGATCTGACCCCGGAAACGGCGAAGATGGCAAAGCAGCTGATGAACTCCATCAGTTTTATCATCTTATTCCAGGCGACGAACAGTATTATGACGAAGGGCGTGCTTCGTGGCGGCGGAGATACCAAGATGTTGATGCTTGCGGATAATATTTTCCTTTGGATATTGTCGATTCCGCTTGGCATTGCAGCAGGCTTCTGGTGGCACCTCAATCCGTTCTGGATTTATGCATGTCTGAAGTTTGACCAGATTGCAAAGGCGTTCTGGTGCGTGGTTCGTTTAAGAAGCGGAAAATGGATTAAAAAAATTAAAGCATAAATCGGAAAAGTATGCTAAAATAAAGCTGACGCTGTTTAGAAAACGCGGAAGTTTTTACGAAAGGGAAACCGTAGGAGGTCTGCGGTTATGTGAAGTACGATGAGAAGACTTTTTTGGGGAATGATGATGCTTGGTGTATGCGGCTTGTGTGCCTGTGGAAAGCCACAGGAGGCTCCTGTGCCGACCCGGGCTGTAGCTTCGGAGCTTAATGGGAATACAGAGACCACACCTGAGCCGACGCAGACACCGGTCCTGACACAGACGCCGACGCCGGAGCAAACACCAACACCGGAACCAATACCGGAGCCTACACCAACACCGACACCGGAGTCTACTCCAACACCGGAGCCTACTCCAACACCGGTACCGGCAAAGGAAGGTGAGCCGGTAATGTATCCGACGGCAACGCCGACGCCAACGCCGGCAGCAGGATTGAATCTGATGCTTACGGGCAATCCGGTTGTGGAGATTGACCGTTGTGAGGAATGGGTCGAGCCGGGGGTTACGGCATTTGATACGAACGAGGGAGATTTGTCCGGTTCGGTTGTGATGAGCGGAAGTGTTGACACGCAGACGGTTGGAAGATATGTGCTTACCTATTCGGTTGAGAATGCCGCCGGTGAGAAGGTTACAAAGGAACGTTCCGTATTTGTGCGATACAACCGGGAAGATATCGAAGGCTTCGAGGCGGCCGGAAAGGTTATTTATATGACCTTTGATGACGGACCGTCCAATTACACGTTAAAGCTGCTTTCCATTTTGGAAAAGTATAATGTAAAGGCAACCTTTTTCCTTTGCAATACCGCCAGACTGGAGTATGCAAAGCAGGAGCTGGAGGCCGGACATACGATTGCAGCGCATACGAATTCCCACGATTACTCGATTTACAAATCGGATGTTGCTTATTTTGACGATTTAAACAAGATTCGTAAGCATATTTTTGATAAGACCGGATATATGCCGACGATGCTTCGGTTCCCGGGCGGAAGCTCCAACACGGTCAGCCGTCAGTACCGGAAGGGTGCAATGACAACGCTCACCGGACTGGTAGAGGAAGCAGGGTATATCTATCAGGACTGGAATGTCAGCAGTGGGGACGCCGGAAAAACAAAGGATTCCAAAGAGGTTGCACAGAATGTAATCAAGGGCGTTAAGGGGCAGAAGGTAGCGGTTGTGTTGTGCCACGATATCCACAGCTACACGGTGGAAGCGATTGAGGAGATTCTGGTCTGGGGATTGGAGAACGGGTATACGTTCCTTCCGTTAACCAAATACAGCCGTATTGTACATCACGGAATCAATAATTAGTGTGGATATGAGAGAGGGCAGGAGCTTTGGAGGAGTGCGACAGGGCGTTTGAAATCATCTGGGTGGTTGTTGTTTCCCTTGGTAAGTAACTGAGCCCGGAACAAAGAAGGCGTGTTGCTGTGCCGGCACAGCAACTCGCCAATAGGGGAGTGAAGGGAGTACACTCAGCCTTCAATCGCAATATAGTGATTCTTCTCCTCAATTACCTCCGGTTCTTCCTTCGGCAGGGAGAGCGTTAAGATACCATCTTCGAATTTTGCATGGATGTCTTCCTTTTTTGCAAGTTCTCCGACATAAAAGCTTCTGCTCATACCACCGGCATAGCGCTCTTTTCTGAGGTATTTACCATGCTTATCCTTTTCCTCCTTATCAAGGCCCTTCGCAGCCTGAATCGTAAGGTAGCCGTTCTCTAACCGGACAGAGACTTCATCTTTCTTGAAGCCCGGAAGGTCGACAAATACCTCGTAACCCTGCTCGGTTTCCTTTACATCAGTCTTCATCATGTTCTTTGCATTCTTTCCGTAGAGGGCTTTGTCAATATCAGGAAATGAAAAGTCCATCCACTCATCAAACAGGTTTTCTCCAAAAATACTAGGCAGCAACATAAGTCATTCCTCCTTTTTATTCGACAATGAGTGCCAACATGTTTTTCGGAACCAGGGAGGGGAATTATTTCTCTTCCTTTGTTCTATCTGTAATATAACACCTATACTCGATATTGTCAAGAGCAAAAAACATTTTTTTTGAAAATTTTTAAGCGTTTTTCTTAAAGCAGATTACGTTCCAGGAGAGAGGCTTTACACGGGTGGAGAGTACGCCGCCCTGTGCACTTGCTTCTTTGCTTTCTGCCGGCTTTATGACATCCGGATTTTCAAAGCTGTTGGAAGCATCAAAATCAGCGGAGAAAAGCTCCAGATGTTTCTCGAAGGTGTAGCCGGTGAAGCCGCTGATGTCAAGGGAAAGCGGATAGTCCGTGTCTTCGTGGCGGTTGATGACGAAGACGGTGAGACGTTCGCTCTCTTTATCCCATGCGGAAGCTGCATCGATAAACGGTACGCCTTCCTTGCCGGTGTACTGCGAGGTATCGTCAATCGCGTAGCCCGGCATATCGTAGGTTTCACTCTCAACGGCGGTCTGCATGGAGGTTCCCTTCGCGTACTGCATGAGCTGTGTAAATGCGTAATGGGAAGCGGATTTCCATACGTGGTCGTGGTCGGAGGCACAAAGAGCACCGAGACCACCGGTCATACAGCCGATCTTCACGCGGTCCGCATGCCGCAGGAATGCAAGCTGGATAGAGGTCATTGAAAGTGCATGGAGCATATCACCGCCCGGGAAACGACGCTCCTGCATGTTGTCCGGATCGTGAAGAATGTACTTGCGGTTTGGATCAAAACGATAGTGCGCTGCTGCCATGTTGTGCGGACCATAGCCCGGATGGAGCGGACTGCACGGACGCACCATTGCGCCGTATTCATCGAAGGAAATCATGACCTTTTTTGGAGAACGGTGCTTTGCTGCAATCACATCACAAAGTGCAACCTCGGTATTGATGAAGTCCTCGTAGTAGAGGGAGCCGCCGAGAAGGGCACGGGTATCTCCCGGAGGTGCGGAATGATAGTGGTGGATGGTTTCATAGCACTGCTCCAGCACGGTTTCTTCCCAGGACGGATAGTGGTCCATAAAGGATGCAGAGGAGCCACAGACGGCGGTTTCGATGGAGGGATCAATCCATTTCATGAGCTTGGAGACCTCATTGCAGCGTACACCGTAGCCACGAGGGTCCTTGTCCCAGGAGCCCATCTGCCAAGGACCGTCCATTTCATTTCCAAGATACCACGTTTTTACCCCGTATGGCTTTTCGTGACCATATTTGCGACGCAGGTCAGACCAGTAGGTGCCGCCCTCGTGGTTGGTATATTCTACGATATCCATGGCGTCCTGAATGGAGCCGGTGCCGAGGTTTACTGTGTAGAGTGGCTCTGTGTCTGCCTGCTCTGCCCACTGCAGATATTCGTCGTGACCGACTTCATTTGTGATGTACTGATACCAGGCAGGGTCAAGATGAACCTTGCGTTCGGATTTTGGTCCGATGGAGTCCTTCCACTGCCAGGAGGAAACGAAGTTGCCACCCGGCAGACGGCATGCCGGCATGGCGGTATTGCGTAGTGCATTAAGAAAGTCCTCGCGGAAGCCCTGCGCATTTGCAGTAGGATGCTTTGGGTTGTACATCGTTCCGTTTACCATGGTTCCAATCGGCTCTAAAAAGGTACTGAAAAGCCGTGGGGAAATCTCTCCGATGGAAAAGGACGGATGCACGGTAATTTTTGCTTGTTTTGCCATAAGAGTAACACCTTCCTTTTAATATTTCTAATTTAGATTCTAACATAATTTATTCTTTTTTTCAAGCAGGTGCTTGAGAAAAGAAAACAATTGATTTTTTGGAGAAATCTGCCGATATAAAGGATGAGAGTTTTGACGCTGTGGGAGAGTGCGACCAAAGGAGCGAAAGTCTTCGCAGGGGAACTGCGCAGGAAGGTTTAGGAAGGGAAGTGAGGCCATGGAGGAGCTGGAGGACTTTTTTGTCCGGGCAGAAAAGGAGCGTAAGAAGCATGAGGGTGAGCCACAAAAGGAAGAGCCACTGCCTGCAAAAAAGCCGAAGCCACGCAAAAGAAGACGCCGTCACATCGGTCTCTGGATTTTGGCAATTTTTCTTCTGTTTTTTTCACTTGCGGCAGCGACCGTGGCATTTGTGTTTTATGCGAAGTACGGGCAGCAGGTGATGGCATTGCAAAACCGTGCCAGAGAGATTATGCGTGATTCGAGGCGGGAGGATTTTATTCAGGCACAGACCGGCTTTATTTATGCGAAGGATGGTTCGGTTCTGAAAACGCTTCGCAGTGACCGCGATGTGTATTATCTTTCCTTTGAGCAGCTTCCGGAATGTGTGAAAACTGCCATGATTGTTACGGAGGATAAAAAGTTTTATGCGCATAGTGGCGTAGATTATCTTGCGAACCTGCGTGCAGCCTATAGTCTCGTAAAGCATAAGGGTGCGATTTATCAGGGAGGAAGTACGATTACGCAGCAGCTCGCCCGAAATATTTATTTGACGAATGAGCAGACCTATGAGCGCAAGGTGACGGAAATTTTTCTGGCGCTGGAGCTGGAAAAACGGTATCAGAAATCGGAAATTCTGGAGTTTTACCTGAATAATATTTATTTTGCGAACGGGTTTTATGGGATTCAGGCTGCGGCCTATGGGTATTTTTCCAAGGGGGTGGCAGAGCTTTCGCTATCCCAGCTGATGTTTTTGTGTGCAATTCCGAATAATCCGTCGCTTTATGACCCGTATCTGCATTTTGAGGATACGTTGGAACGACGGGATTCGGTTATGAAGCAGATGGTGGATGACGGGATGCTTTCTGAGGAGGACTATCAGGAGGCCTGCGCGGAGGAGATTGTGCTTTGTCCAAAGGAGCAGCCGTATGATGATTATCTGGAGACGTTTGCGGTGTTCTGTGCGGTTCGTGCGCTGATGGAGCAGGGGGGGTTTCAGTTCTGCTATCAGTTCACAGAGGAGGGGGCCAAGGATACGTATCTTGGGTATTATTCGGAAAGCTATAATTTCTGGCAGCAGAAGCTGTATACCGGAGGGTATCGGGTTTATACCTCGCTGGACCCGGAAAAGCAGAAGCTTTTGCTTCAGACCGTTCAGAATCAGCTGGCAGAGTTTGATGAGAAAAGCAAAAACGGTATTTATGCGCTGCAGGGTTCGGCAACGTGTGTGGATAATGAAACAGGGCGGGTCGTTGCGATTGTTGGCGGCCGTGGTGAAACAACGGTTGGATATTCCCTGAACCGTGCGTTTCAGAGCTTCCGGCAGCCGGGCAGCTCGATTAAGCCGCTGATTGTCTACACTCCGTGGCTGGAGCGGGGGTATTTCCCGGATACGATTGTGGTCGATGAGAAGTTTCCGGGAGGACCGAGAAACGCAAATTACGTTTATTCCGGAAAGATTACACTGCGCCGTGCAGTAGAGGTATCGAAGAATACGGTTGCATGGAAGCTGTTTGAGGAGCTGACGCCTGAGGTTGGGCTTTCGTATGTTACGAAGATGAAATTTCGAAATATTGTTCCTTCGGATTATGTTCCGGCAGCTTCGCTTGGTGGGCTGACATATGGGGTATGCACGCTTGAAATGGCCGGTGCATATTGCGCGCTTGCGAATGAGGGAGAATTTGTGGAGCCGACCTGTATCGTGAAGATTACGGATGCACAGGGCCATGAGATTGTGGGAGAATATCGGGCGAAAACAAGGATTTATGAGAAGAATGCAGCACTCATGATGACAAATATTTTGCAGGGGGTTATGACGAACGGGACCGGAGTGAAGCTGCAGCTTAGTCATTCGGTATCCGCCGGCAAAACCGGAACAACGAATGACATTAAGGACGGCTGGTTTGTCGGCTATACGCCGTATTATACGACTGCGGTCTGGGTTGGCTACGATTACCCGCGTCCGCTGGATAATCTGGCGGGAAACACGTATCCGGGATATATCTGGCAGAAGTTTATGGATGAGCTTCACGCGGATTTACCGCAAAAGACATTCCGGCTGTATGAGGATGACCGCCCTGTGCCGATACCGGAGGAGAGTTCTTCGGAGGAAAATCAGGCAGGAGAGCAGGTGGATTTGCCGGAGTGGGCGCAGACGGCCGAACCGGAGACAGGAAACGGGAAGTCTGCCGGAGGGAAGTCTGCCGGAGGGGAGGATGCCGGAGGGGAGCGGCTGGATAATGCCGGCACTGAAACCGGAGAAAATACAGACGGAGAAAGGTCTGAGACGGAACAGGGGGCTGGGCAGGAGCAACAACCGGGAACCGGCTGGATTGAATATGATGACGCCTGGTGGGAGTCGCAGGGGCAGGGACAGACGACCGGCGGTTATGATGATTTTTATGAGTAGGAAATGGAGGCTGTTATGGCAAAACGAATCAGAAATTACAAAAAGTGGATAGATGAGCTTCTTAAACGGGAGCTGACGAAGGAGGAATGGAAAAAGCTCCGGGAGGAGCACCTGACTCAGATTGGGTTTTTTCAGCATGAGCGTCTGATTCATCTTCTGGTGACGCTTGCGTTTGCGGTGATTGCGATTCTGACGCTGTTTCAGTGTCTGACAGCGGATTCGGAGCCACTCATGGGAGTTCTTTTTGTTGCGCTCATGTCACTTTTGATTCCGTATATCCGGCATTATTTTTTACTGGAAAATGAAGTTCAGTATATGTATGAGCAGTACGATACCATGGTCTGGAAGGAACAGGAGTGTATTGTCGGAACTAAGGTATGGAATCCGGAAAAGGAAAAGGGGAAAGAAGTAGATCAGACAGGGAAGGAAAATGCCGGAAAAGAGAAAATGTAAATAGGCAAAGGTAAAAAGAAAAGCGCTGCTTTGTAAAAGAGCAGCGCTTAGTTTGCAGATGGAATAACTGCCAAAAGAGCGTTTTCCTAGCGTTTTCCGTACTTTTTCAACAGCGTCTGAATCCGTGCGCTCGGGTTCAGGTATTCGCTGATGGAACCGTCGTGGTTTAATGCGTCGATTAACAATGCAATGTATTTACTCATATCAGCACTCTCGTAGTACGGACGGGACAACAGAGCTTCCGGCTGGTAAATCAGGTTTGTGGTGATTACCTTGCTGATTAAGCCGTCGTTGTATGCCTTATCAAACTTGTCCATACCGTTGGTAAAAAGTCCAAAGGTGGAGCAGATGAAGATACGGTTTGCATTGCGCTTCTTTAATTCCTGTGCGGTATGAATCATGCTGTCACCGGAAGAAATCATGTCATCGATGATGATAACGTCCTTGCCGGAAACATCGGAACCAAGAAACTCATGGGCAACAATCGGGTTGCGCCCGTTGACAATCGTTGTGTAATCACGGCGCTTGTAGAACATTCCGACATCAACGCCGAGAGAATTTGCAAAGTAAACGGCACGGGACATGGCACCCTCGTCCGGGCTGATTACCATAAGGTGAGCCGGGTCAACCACGATATCAGGAGTGGAGCGAAGCAGTGCCTTACAAAACTGGTAGGTCGGAGGAACCGATTCGAACGATTTTAACGGAATTGCGTTCTGAACGCTCGGGTTGTGTGCATCAAAGGTGATGATGCTCTCAACGCCCATGTTCGCAAGCTCCTGAAGGGCAACGGCACAGTCAAGGGATTCCCTGGAGCTGCGCTTGTCCTGACGGCTCTCGTATAAAAACGGCATGATTACGGTGATACGGTGTGCCTTTCCGCCAACAGCAGCGATAATACGCTTTAAATCGGAAAAATGGTCATCCGGCGACATGTGATTGATCTGGCCGCATACCGTGTAGGTCAGGCTATAGTTGCATACATCGACAAGAATGTACAGGTCATCGCCACGTACGGATTCTTTTATCAAAGCCTTTGCTTCTCCGGAACCAAAACGCGGACAGCATGCGTTTACGAGGTAGGAATCGCGCTTGTAGCCGTCAAATAAAACGGTTGGGGTGTGCTCGGAAGCGAGACGGTCGGTTCTCCAGTTTACAATGTAATCGTTGATCTTCTGACCAATCGTGCGGCAACTCTCCATGGCGATAATGCCAAGCTTGCCTGCAGGTACAGTTGCAACATAATCTTCCTGAAATGACATGTTAGTTTCCTCCGATGTTTTTTATTGTTACAATCCTTTAAGCGACTATATCATACTATGAACCTTGCTCTTTGTCAAGGAAATGTCAAGGCAAGAAAACAGAAAAATTATTTCAGCTCCTGAATCCTTTTTTGCAGACGAATGTCTTTTCCAATCAGCTTCAGGAAAGTATAGTTCCCCGTAATGCGGGAAAAAATGCGCTCACTGTAACGGTCTCTCAGCTGTTCCAAAGAAAGGTTGGTGGAAATGAGCGTGGATTTTCTGGAATGAAGCCGTTCATTTAAGCAGGTATACAGACTCGTATTGGTAAATGCGTTGGAAAGCTCAGTGCCGAGGTCATCGATAATGAGCAGATCGCAGTCAAAAAGATATTGAAACAGGGTGGAGTCCTTTTCTTCCGGCTTATATTTCTGATGCTCCCCGAAGAGCTCAAATAAACGGAACGCGGTCAGATATACAACATGGTGGGCCGAAGTAAGAAGCTCCCTTGCAATACAGTTGGTAAGGAAGGTTTTTCCGACTCCGGTATTGCCGTAAATTAAGAGATTCCGGAAAACAGAATCAAAATTTGCCGTAAAATCCTTAGCTGCTTCGACTACGTTCTGAATGTTTTTTCGTGGGGTAATGTTTAGCTGCGGGTCAGCCACCGTATCGTCGTAATACGAATAGGAGAAGGTGGAAAAATTCTCCCGTTCCAACACCTGCGGAAGCAGTCCGTTGTCAGAAAGGGCAAGTGTCAGAGCCTGTTTAAAGCAATGGCATTTTTCGTGGCCGATAAAACCGGTGTCCCGGCAATCCGCACAACGATAGGTCATGGAAGGGTAATCCTCCGGATAACCGGCTGCTGCCAGCAGCTTTTTCTTTTGAAGCTTGATATCGGAAAGTGTGGTTTCCAGTGCTTTTAGGGCAAGCGGGTCGCCCTCCATTGCCTTTTGTGCTGCAGAAACTGCTTCGAGAGCAATCCGGTGGTCAAGCTCTTCCAGTTCAGGAAGCTCGTCGTAGAGCTCAGAACGTTTTCTTCGCTGCTCTCCCTCATGAAATTGTCTTGTCTCTTCATATTCGCGTAACAGGCGGCGGTAATGTAGTTCTTCCTGCTGCATAAGCCCTCCTTCATCTGATTAACAGGTCTGTCTGCCGGTGCCCAAAAGTGTTCTTTCCAGCTCCGAAAGCTCGGAACCGGAGTAATCACGCTGTGGGAAAGCATTGAAGCGGTTTCCGCTGCGGGAAGGCTCGCATGCCGGAGCAGTGCTTTGTCTGACTGCATGGTCACGGTCGAGCTGCCGGATGTCCGCTAAGCTATGTACGCCCTTTTCATGCCAGCTCTCCAAAATGCGGTCCGCATATTTAAAATCCGGGCGGGAGGTGGAAAGCAGGGTACGGTTGCAGGCTTCCTCGATGATATCCGAGCCAAAGCCGAAGGAGTTCCAACGGTTGATGTAGCGGCGTTCTGCGATACCCGGTGCGCGGTTTAGGGCAAAGGCGCGGTTTACGGCGGAGAAGTTTGCATCGAACTGAAGTGATGCGTTCTCTGCCTTTTCAACAGTGTCTACACCGTTTTCGTACCAGGAAACAGCTACCTTCTGGATATAGGAGGCAGCCTTTTTACCTCTGGAAACACAGTATTCATATAAATGGAGAATCAAATCGTTGGAAAAATGAAGCTCCTCATGGAAAAACAGAATCAGCTGGACATCTGCCGGCTTAAGCAGCCTCTCCAGGTATTGTCCTACGGCGTGAATCAGCCAGGAGGTATCTGCATCTTCGGAAAATGCCTCAAGCTGGTCTGCGGTATACTCCGGGAGTCTGGAGGAAAGCGGTGCTTTCCTGGTCTCCTCTGCAACCGGAGCGTTCGGGGCTTCTTCTGCGGATACAAAGCCGGAAGGCTGTTCGGTAACCGGTCTGGAGAGGCGGAGCAGCTTGATGCCGGACAGCTCTGTATCGCTTTTCCAGGAAAGCGTAAGCACCTGTTCCTTCTCCCAGTAGCGAAGTGCACGGAGAATATCCTTTTCAGTCTCCTCCAGGGCATCGGCAATGGCACTGATGCCAAAACCTGCACCCGGGGCGGTCAGGCAGCGAAGCAGGTAGATATATACTTTTACAAACATGCCGTTGGCGCGCGGCATATAATAATCAATAAATTCATTCGGTACCCATGTAGTTCTTGCGTCTTCCGAATATACCGAAATTCCGTCCATAAGAAACCCTCCTAAACGTGTTACGGTGACAGGGAAATGTCACCTGCAAAGTATAACACATTTCGGGAAAAAAGCAATCGGGGACTGCTTTCCACAGGTTACCTGTGGATAATGTGTATAATGTGGAAAAGTCGGACAAGATGGTATACCGTCAATGCACGGAATTTAGAAAAATGCACGGAAATTCTATGTTCTACTTTAGTCGGTCTATTTTTGTAGAAAAATGACGCATGAAAAAAGAAATCCACAACCAAATCAGCACAAAAATGTTGATAAGGCTGTGGATAATGTGGACAACTAGGAATGGAGTAATTGTTCCGCTACATTGACGATATCTCCGGCCCCCATAGTTATTAACAAATCCTGTGATTTGCAATGTTCCGATAAAAAGTTCTGAATCTCTTCAAACGAGTGAAAATGGTAAACATCTTTACCTTTTTCTTTCAGAAGACGGGCAATATCCGCTGAGGAAATGTCGCCCGGGTCCTTCTCGCGGGAGGCACTGTAGATGTCTGCAAGTACGATATGATCCGCAAAGGAAAGTGATTCTGCAAATTCGTGCAGAAACGCCTTTGTACGGGAAAAGGTGTGTGGCTGGTAAGCACACCAGAGCTCCTCGGTTCCGCTTAAACAGGCACGTGCAGCAGAGAGCGTTGCGGAAATTTCCGACGGATGATGCGCGTAATCGTCGTATACGCGAATTCCGTTTACCTCGCCTTTGAACTCGAAGCGGCGATGTGTCCCGGTATATTTCGAAAGTGCAGCTGCAATTGCGTCAAAGGAGACACCATAGGTCAGGGCAAGTGCTGCAGCGGCAAGGGAATTGGAAATATTGTGCTTGCCGATTACCTTTAAGGAAATTCGTCCGAGCAGTTCCTTATTATAATAGAAATCATAGCTTCCGAAGCCGTTTTGGTCAAAGGACAGGTTTGCCGCTGCAAGCGTATAAGCACCGCAGTCGGAGACGGAATCACAGATACCGTAGGTCAGAACGCGGATTGGGAGCCCCCCGGTGAATTCCTCCGGACGTTCGATACACTCGTTCAGGACAAGTGTACCGCCTGCAGGGAGCAGCTCACAGTATTTACGGAAGGAGTGACGAATATCATCAAGGTCTTTGAAAAAGTCCAGATGCTCCGCTTCTATATTTAATATTACCGCATCGGTAGGATAAAAGCTTAAGAAGCTGTTGCAGTATTCGCAGGCTTCCGCAACCAGGTAATCGGCACTGCCGACACGGAGATTGCCACCGATACCGTCTAAAACGCCGCCGACCAAGATGGTCGGGTCGAGCTTTCCTTCCAACAGCATGAGAGAAAGCATGGAGGTTGTGGTGGTTTTGCCGTGGGAACCGGAAATTCCTGCAACATGACGGTACTGCTTCATAATCTGCCCAAGCAGATCCTTACGTTCCAGAACCGGAAGGTTAAGCTCCCTGGCACGAAGCATTTCCGGGTTGTCTGCGTGTACGGCCGCTGTGTAAACAACAAAGGCGTGTTCTTTGGTGATATTTTCGGCCTGCTGTGCATAGGATATCGTAATGCCAAGCCCCTTTAAGCGTTCGGTAAGCGGAGACGCCTTTAAGTCGGAGCCGCTTACGGTAAAGCCGCGGTGATGCAAAAGCTCTGCAAGTGCACTCATACTGATTCCGCCGATTCCGATAAAGTGAACGGAAACCGGAGTGTCAAAGTTTATCTGATACATGGAGAAGCTCCCTTCTGATTAAAATATTGGCAGAATAGTCACAAAAACAGACGGATTACCAGCCGTTCTTTGCAATAAGTATAGCATATTTTTGAGTTGATGCAAGTTTGTTGCGGATTTTTTCCGCAGGAGCTGTAAAAAAGATTCCAGAAAGTTTTTTATGATTTTTCCCAGAAAAATGAAGTTGAGTGAAAATATAGGAAAAAAGCACAATAAAATAAGCATATGATGAAAAAACTCTGTACATTTTTACTAAAATGTGTTATAATCACAGTGAGGTTAACCATATCCGTAGAGATTTTTACGATATAGTATGAAAAAGATAAGGAGTGATTCGAGTGATTAAAAAAGAAATGATTGCAATGCTGCTTGCGGGCGGACAGGGCTCCAGACTCGGCGTTCTGACAGCTTCGATCGCAAAGCCTGCAGTTGCATTCGGTGGCAAGTACCGTATCATTGACTTCCCACTCAGCAACTGTATTAATTCCGGCGTTGATACGGTCGGTGTTCTGACCCAGTATCAGCCGCTTCGTCTGAACACCCATATTGGTATTGGTGTGCCGTGGGACCTCGACCGTAATGTCGGTGGTGTTTCCATTCTTCCGCCGTATGAGAAGAGTGCGAACAGCGAGTGGTATACCGGCACGGCGAACGCGATATACCAGAACTTAAAGTACATGGAATACTATAATCCGGAGTATGTACTTATCCTCGGCGGAGACCATATTTATAAGATGGACTACGAGGCTATGCTTGATTATCATAAGCAGAAGAATGCAGATGTTACGCTTGCGACCATTCCGGTCCCGATTGAGGAGGCAAGCCGTTTCGGTGTTGCGATTACGGATGACAACAGAAGGATTCTTGAGTTTGAGGAAAAGCCGAAGCAGCCGAGAAGCAACCTGGCTTCCATGGGTATTTACATCTTCACCTGGAAGGTACTGAAGGATGCACTGATTACACTGTCCGACCAGGCGGGCTGTGACTTCGGTAAGCACGTAATCCCGTATTGCCACAACAAGGGAGACAGGATTTTTGCTTACGAGTACAACGGATACTGGAAGGATGTCGGAACACTTCAGTCCTACTGGGAATCCAACATGGAGCTCATTGATCTGATTCCGGAGTTTAATCTTTACGAAGAGTTCTGGAAGATTTACACGAAGAGCGAGATTGTTGCACCGCAGTATATTGCGGGAGATGCGGTCGTTGAGCGCGCAATTATCGGTGAAGGTGCAGAGATTTACGGTAAGGTGTACAATTCTGTCATCGGACCGGGTGTTGTGATTAAGAAGGGCTCGGTAGTACGCGATTCCATTATTATGCGCAGTACTCTGATTGAGGAGAATACTACGGTCAATAAGGCAATTATCGCTGAAAATTGCTATATAGGCAATAATTGTGAGCTGGGTGCGTTTGAAGAAGCTCCGAACACCTGGAAGCCGGATATTTACAACAACGGTATGGTTACAATCGGTGAGAATTCCATTATTCCGCATCGTGTAAAGATTGGAAAGAACACCGCTATTTACGGTGGTACAACGCTTGATGATTATCCGAGAGGCATATTGGCGAGCGGCGAAAATATTATTAAGGTA
>CALZBV010000045.1 GCA_945622055.1 uncultured Clostridia bacterium | reverse complement strand
CCTTATACAAACTATCCGCTATTCTTTTAGAAAACACAAAGAAAGCTGCCCCTGCTACTTTTTCGCACTTTTCTACCTCGTCATTGATGTCAAGAATCCATACATCGCCGATATCTTCCAGCAATTTTTTTGACAAAGTTAATGATTGTGAAAAGATTTCTCCATTCGTATAGCTCATACCGTCTCCGTACTCCAAACCAATCATTTGAAACGTGATATATTTGTTTTTTGATAAAAGCCTATTTCTTTGAAGCCATCTTATCCAAACAAGCAACCCCGGCTTAGCAGCATCCGGTTTACACTCATCCTGCTGAACCAGTATGCTTGGAAGCTCTCTCCAAACCATCACTTCCTTTTTATGACGCTTCGGAATAATCTCCTTTACTTTTTCTCTCTCCCGGTATTGTAATAACGTCATCGGCTCTCTTAAATCATTTACAGTACTGTAATAATCTCCTCCGATAGAAAAGAAACCTGTAATCTTTCCATTGACATGCTTTAACAATAATCTTCGGGACTGTAACGTATATTTTTCCGGGAGATTATCCGGAGGTACAATTTCCACCCCCGGTTTTTTTCTGGGCTCTTGCTCCCAGATAGGATTTGGACTCTTCCATGCCCTTCCGTTACCGTCGAGAGCACAAAGGTTGATCATAAGAATTCGGAACAAATTGTCCTCATCCGCCATAATCAGCCCCAGCTGCCCCAATCTTCCAACACCAACAGCCTTATTTTCTCCTCCGACCTTTGTCTTTACATTCACGGAAAATGCATTATTATAAATGAGCCATCTTGTTGCTTCCGCATAAGAAAGATCCTCTGCCGCCTTTCCGTCCCTTACCTGAAAATGATGTCTGGTACTTACATTGTTGCTTTCTTTTATATTTCCGTATAAATTGATTACCCCATATTCGGTAGCTTCCTTCGGCAGTTCATTTGTCTGCCAGAAGGGTGTTTCCGGATGAAACAGAAAGAATCGTTCTCTGTACGTATCCAGGTAATCCCGAAAAACATTTCCTTCAAACTTCCCCCGGTTCCAGTACTCTTTCCATCGTTCCAAAATTTCCTCTTCCGGCTCCAGCACTTCAAGTATATCATCTTCCTGTCCATCTGAATTATATCGGTAAAAAACCGTCTCTGTCACCGCAAGCAAAACACGCAGAATGGCAATATCCTGAGTAACGGTTTCCCCCGCCAGCTGACGATAATTATGTGCATTTTCAAAAAACCCGGTTAACGACACTTCTGAAATGCGGTTATTAAAATCCAACACCTTAATCCATGGTTCATCCAGTAAATTAAAAGCCTTATCCATTTTTATCCCTCCTTTTTCTGATATTTCAATCCGACCTCATTATCATAATACAACTGATAGCCACATAATTCTGTTTTGTTTTGCGAATCCAAAAGAAGGATAAGCTCTCCTTTCATCCAGGAAGATTCTTTCCACAAAACAAAATCACTCTGTCTTCCGCTTAACTCATGGATTACTTCCCGGATAAAATAACTGCAGGAAAACAATCCAGGCAGACGCAGCCTTTGTCTGGCAATACTGATACATCCTTCTTCGTCCGGCATTTCATCTGTACGAAAATATCTCTTTTTTACATCGGATTGTAACAAACAAATTCCCTTATCCTCCCTCTTCAAAAGAATAACCTCTATCGACGTATCTGTATCACGAACACTCTGCTCTCCTTTTTCCTCGGAAAGATTCGCATTTGTCAATAGCCCGGTAAGTATTCGTGGCTTTTTAAGCAAAAAAGTATTCGCGGCTTCTTTTTTTTCATTTTGCAATTTCTGATGACACTGTTTTGCCTGAACATACTCTTCACAGCAAGCCAATTCCAAATCGTCACTGTCATTATAGACTTTTTGAACCAACTCCGGAATATCCTCCGGAATACTAATATAGCCCGACAAAACTTTCTTCGTTCGCATCAGAAGATAGTCTCCGTATATTTTTCCGGAACCTTCATCATATTGCATTGTATGTACATCTTCCAGAATCACATAGCACTCAGGATTTTGCAACTTCATAGGTCTTCCAGAATTGTCATACTTATCCGTTCTTTTATGTCTGTGAAGCCTTCCGATTCTCTGTAAAAACAGATCAATCGGACAAAGTTGCGTAAACATCACATCTGCATCATAATCAAGAGACTGCTCCAACACCTGGGTCCCGACCAGAATAAACCCATCCCGATCTTCATTGTTGGAACCCTTCCCCATTTTATCCATAAGTTCCTTTTCTTTTTTCAACCGATCTTCCATGGTAAATTCTGCATGATACAACATTATCTTTTTGTCCGGCAGAGCATTTTTTATGCTTTGATAATAGTCTTGCGCACTGTTCACCGTATTTAAGATAACACAGGCGCAGCCTCCCTTCTGCAGTTTTTCTCTAAGTGCATCAATTACTCCTGTCTTCCCATTTGAATAATTGATTTTCACCCTTTTATTTGTTACCTTCTGTTGTACTGTCTGTTGATGAATCACATTTCCATCTGTCCATGTTATCAGAGGGTATCCCCGGTTATTTGCCCAATCCTGTCCGGAAATATCATCGGCTATCTTCAATCTTCGTACTTTACAACCACTTAAGTAACCTTCTACAAACTCTTTTCTTATCGTTGAAGGTAACGTCGCAGATAATAGAATAACAGGAGTTTTGTATGCTCCAAGCCACTTAAGTGACTCTTTCAGATAAACATCCATGTACTGATCATACGAATGACACTCATCAACAATAATTACCTTACCAACCAACCCCAGGTGTCGTAACATAAAATGTTTTTTCTTTAAAGCTGCCATTAGCAGTTGATCCACCGTACCAATTACAAAATCTGCCAGTAAGGCTTTCTTGTTTCCGTTAAACCATGGATGAACCAATGTTTGGGAATCCGCCTCTTCCTCGTCGATCACAGCCTGTCCCTGCATAACCTGTTGCAAATACTTTGGATCATACATCGCTCCACTATGTGCAAGCTTTATTGCGTTTAGCGTATCTTCCGAAACCGTATCTGCCCATTGGTACAACCGGTCATAAATTCCATTACAGGTTGCCTGTGTAGGCAATCCAAAAAATATTCCGTTGGAATGGCATTTATTTGCAAGTACCTCAGCAGCCCCCAATGCCGCCTCGGTTTTACCGATTCCCATCTGAGCCTCGATAATAATAATTCCTGGATTTTCTGCCTCATTTACGATTTGACACACCGCGCTTTGCAAATCATTTGGCAAAAAACCGAATCGCTCAGCAAATATACCTCCATTCATTCCGTTAACTTCCGACTCCCAGCTTTGCGGAAACATAAGCTTGTCCCAACCGAACCGTATACGTTCGTCAAAATCTATCCTGTCTCCGGTCTCATTCAGAGGGATTAACGGAAAATAATATATATTACTGGCAATCCAGTCTGCCATAATCAAAAGTGCAGAAATAATAACCTGTGCTTCTATTGGCAACTCCGGTATATCTTCCACGGATTGAAATGCAGCCTCTTGTAGCGCATCCTCCACGATTTTCTTCCACACTGAACTCCATAACCGTTCCTGTTCCTTATCCTTTTCGCGACCAAAAAAGTTCACCGGCCATGCCTTCAGCATATTGTCAGTTCCATTTATCCCCGCTTCCGGAGCCGGATTTCCGTGGTGTGCACCGATAACATCAGCAAAGCTTTCCGAAACACCAAAATAGTTTTGTAGTATCATTTGTCCGGCATGTGCGTGCGGAGTTTTACCTCTGTACATCGTACCATTGTATAACGCAAAGCCTTCTGATTCAAGAATATCCGCTATCTGCGGACATTTTTCCGTGATATATCCTTGAAAATATGCGGTTGCTTTTCCGAGATCATGGGTACCTGCCGCCAAAATCGCTACCTTCTTAAACTCTTCTTCTCCTATATGACACGCAATAATCTGAGAATCGGACACCCAATATCTCAGCAGTCGCTTCATAACTTCAACAGTATCCCACAAATGCACTACAAGAGGGTCCCATTTCCCATTATCATATTTTCCAACCAAATACTCTTCATACATATATAACCCCCTTGGCATTAGGATGCTTCACCCTCGCTACAACAAAATATTATACTTATGAATTCTAAATGTCAAGTAGAAATCTCAAATGTTAAAAACTTTTTTAATTTTTCACTCAATTCCACAATTTTTTTAAAAAATTGCAAAAAAAAGCTTGCATTTTCTATTCACATGGTATATAATCATTTTTGCGTTCAGGCAATGGAAAAGAAATATGCGCGACTAGCTCAGTTGGTAGAGCACCTGACTCTTAATCAGGGTGTCCAGGGTTCGAACCCCTGGTCGCGCACTAAAAGGGTTGCCGGTTTGAGATTTGCTCAGGTCGGCAGCTTTTTTTGATGAAGTGCCACTACCGGAAAAGTACCAAGAGTGTGAATACAAACTGTAACAAATTTTCCCTTGACAAATCTTCACTACCGCGCATACAATGAGAATAGGCAAAAGAACTCACTAGTGTCATCTAGACACAAAGCAAAACCCCGAGGGCGCAATCCTCGGGGTTTTCTTTTTGGACTAATTGTCGCCCTCTTCTCTATCCAGCCACTTGCATATGTAGTAGGCTGCTACACTTGCCACGATACCTTATTCTCCATCCTTCTCCCGGCTCTTTTTGCCGCAGACCGGGCTTCTTTTGATTGCACAGCTGTGACAGACCCGGACACATTCTCCACACTGGATGCATTCTCTGTCTCCTACGGTATGAATATCCATCTTACAGAGCCGTTCGCAGGCACCGCAATGGTTGCATTTCTGCTCCTCCACAATCATTCTCGTAAACGAAAAGCGGTTGAACAGGGAATAAAATGCTCCTAACGGACAAAGAAATCTGCAAAAGCTTCGATAACAGAACACCGCTGAAATCAGAATACCCATAAGCACCAAAAACTTCCACGCAAAAAGCTTTCCAAGCATGTCCCGGACCGATGCGTTCATTAATCCGAGAATAACCCCGCCCTCCAGTGTTCCGGCAGGACAAATATATTTGCAAAAGCCCGGTTTATGTAAAACAATCGGAACAATTACCACAAGTCCAAGCAAAAGAACATATTTTACATAGGATAACCCTCTTGTAATTTTACTCTTTTTCAGCTTTTTACCCGGAATCTTATAAAGCAGCTCCTGAAGCAGACCAAAAGGACACAAAAATCCGCAAACAAAGCGTCCCAGCATAACTCCCATAAGAAGCAGAAGACCTAAAACATAATACGGAACCTTATATTTTGACGAAATTAGCGCCGACTGCAGGCTTCCCATCGGACATGCACCGACTGCCCCCGGACAGGAGTAGCAATTCAGCCCCGGAACGCAGATATGCTTCAGATTCCCCTTGTAGATCGTTCCTTGCGCAAACCCGGTAAAATTACAGTTGTACAAAACAGCGGTAACTACCTGTGTAAGCCTTCTTGTATGTTTCCTGAAAAAGTTCATTTCGTTTCGTCATCCTATCCCTATGCATTCGTAGCAAATCTTCGTTGCTTTTCGAAATACGCCGACAAAATCCCCGGTATAAATCCCAACGCCAAGAAAAGCAGCACCCAAAATCAATACAATAATACGTATTATCCTACTCCGCTTCACTCAGTGCCTCCTCAATGGCCTTTTTATAGACCTGGTACTGCTCATCTGCAGAACCGGCACCAAGGAAGGTCTGATACACCTTTCCCTTCGTGTCAATAATCACGGTATAAGGAATTCCGTCCGACGGATACAGCGCAGAAACTACTGCGTCCTCATCATACGCAAAGGGAAAAGTATAGCCCTCGTTCTCCACAAACTGATCCACATTCTTTTTCGACTCAGCATAATTCACGGCAACAATCTGAAGCTCGTCACCAAACTCCTCATATAACCGCTGAAACGCCGGCATTTCCCTACAACACGGTCCACACCAGGTCGCCCAGATATTAATCAGGACTACCCTGCCTCTCGAATCAGAAAGGGTGTATATGCTTCCGTCATTTAACTCAACCGAAAAATCCGGAGCAAAATCTCCTTCCTCCTTGTTCTGCTCCTTATTCTGCTCTTTTTTCTGTTCCTTTTCTCCCTTCACATTTTCTTCCACCGAAAGCGACTCCGTCAGGTCAGTTTCCTTCTCTTTCCCGCAGCCGGTCAAAAAGAACGCTGCCAGCAAAGAGCAGCACAGTATCATTTTTATCCCTTTTTTCTTCAACGCTTCATCCTCCTGTCTGATTGTTCTTCTGCCTAACGGCACTCCGAAAATCACCGTTACCAGCCCAGCTCCTCTACGGAAGTGAACATCAGCGTTTCCAGTGCTTCCTCAGATATTCTGAACGCTATAAATCCGCCACATCAATTACCGGAATCCCTTCTTCCTTCAAAAGCCTTGCAAATACCCCCTGCCCATTCACCAGTCTGCCGGTAAAGCTTCCATCGTAGATTTGGTTGACTCCACAGCTTGGACTTCTGGACTGCAAAATGGCAAGATCTATCTTTTGTTCTTTGGCAATCCAAAGTGCCAGCCCGGCACCCTTTCGAAAGGCTTCATCCACACTCGTCCCGTCCTTAAGCTGAACCCTTCCGTCTACCATTTCTGCCGACTCTCTCGGCGTCATCAGACCTCCCAGAAGCTCAGGGCATACCGAAATAACCTCATGCCCCTTTATGTATTCCGAAACCTTTTCACTGTAGTTATTCCCACCGTTATACTTACAGTTTTCTCCCAGCAGACAAGCACTGACCAATAGTTTCATCCGTTCTCCCTCTTTTCCCTGCCTTTCAGATTACATCGCCTTCCGCCACAAAGAAAACATCAGTTCTCACACAAAAATCTGCTGAGACGAAGGATAATCTTCGTTACCTCCTGCCATGATCTTTGGCAGCAAAGAAGGCGACGGCGGAGACTCCTGTTGCATTTTATCTTCCAGCAAAGCTCCTTACCTATCTTTTTCATGGGGGACCTCCAAAAACTTCTTCCTACGGTATATGCAACACCGTAGGAAGAAGTTCCTGATCAGCCGTTGATATTTCGTTCTAACGCTTCCCGAAGCTCGTCTTTTGTCGGTGCACCGACAATCCGCTCCGTCTCTTCGCCGTTTCGAAAGAAAATCAATGTCGGCACGCCACGCACACCATACGACATTGCCGTTCCCGCTGCATCCTCCACATCCAGCTTATAGATAGCAGCCCTGCCCTCGTATTCCTTTGCAAACTGCTCAACTACCGGACCAATCATCTTGCACGGGCCACACCAGGTAGCAAAAAAATCAACCATTACCGTGCCATTTGCACCTTTCACCTTTTCATTAAAATTCTCATCTGATAAAAATTCTGCCATAGTTTTCTCCTCTCTTTTGCTATTTTGTGTTTACATTGAAGGACTTATTCGTCCCGGGTTACCTTTTTTGCAACCAAACGATGAATCGGATTACCCTGTGCCGAAAACTTCTCCTCGTATTCCGTCATCACATTGCCCTCGGCATATTCGCTGTGGTGCAGGTCATAGGTCACCTCGGAAAGCTCCCAGCCTGCGTTCTTCGCCTCTTCCAGGGAAAAATCAAACAATGCACGATTATCCGTTTTAAAACAAATCTCACCTCCCGGCTTTAAAAACTGCTCATAACGCGCCAAAAACTCACCGGAGGTCAGTCTTCTGCGGGCATGGCGCTCCTTTGGCCACGGGTCCGAAAAATTCAGGTAAATCCGGTCTACCTCGCCCTTATCAAATATCTCCGGAAGCTCCGTTGCATCTACAGCAAGAAACGCCAGATTCTTAAGATCTTCACGTCCCCTTTTCTTCTCAATGGCACGGATTAGGACGCTGGCATACTTTTCTACCCCAACATAATTAATCTCCGGATGAAGCTCTGCAAGTGTTGTAATAAACTTACCCTTTCCCATCCCGATTTCAACATGAATCGGTGCATCCAAAGCAAATGCCTCACGCCATTTTCCCTTCTGCTCCTTCGGGTTCTGTGTTACATATTCACTCACGGCAATTTCTTCGCGCGCGCCTTTTACATTTCTCAGTCTCATCTCATTTTGGTTTCACCCTTTCAGCAAAACCTCTCCCTTCTGTTTCTTCCTGTTTCTGCTTAAAGTTTAACATAAAAAAACCCAAAACACAACTTGATTTTCCCTACCCCGAATGCTAAAATTATGGTACAACTAAGGTACAACTTTTAAAAAATGTTGCACGATTTTGAAATCCTAAGGCGGATACAGACGTTTCTGCTTTTTATTTCGTTCCCTAATTTTTCAGAGGGAGGTACAACACTATGTCAATGAAAACACTCATGAAGCACCGACAGATCTCCCAGTGGATTACGGATGCCATCCAGAGCGGACAATTTCGTCCGGGCGACCGTCTGCCTTCGGAATTTGCACTTGCGGAGCAGTTTGATGCCAGCCGCCAGACCGTTCGTCACGCTACCGATGAGCTTGTCAAAAAAGGGATTCTGACCAGACAGCGTGGCAGCGGAACCTATATTTCCAAACAATCGGATGTTTCTAAAAAACATTCCAAACGCGTTGGAGTCATAACGACCTATATTGATGACTATGTTTTTCCGGGAATTATTCGCGGAATTGAGAGCACGCTTACGCCGCTTGGCTATTCTCTCTCTCTTGGTGTAACACACGACAGCCACATTGAAGAGGCCAATTGTTTGCGCAGAATTATGGATGACGGTATTTGCGGGTTGATTATCGAAGGAACCAAATCAGCAATCCCAAGCCCGAATCTTTCCTTTTTTGAGCAACTGCGTGCTGAAAACATCCCGATGATTTTCTTAAACGGTTATTACCGTGAGCTGACCCAGTGTGGTGTTTTTCAGGATGATGTCGTGACCGCACGTATGTTAACCGAGCAGCTGATTCAGAACGGTCATAAGAAAATTGCCGCAATTTTCAAATCGGATGACCTTCAGGGCTTAAAGCGCTATGAAGGCATGCAGCAGGCACTATATGCCGCCGATTTGTTTGTGGAGGACCGGCGGATTCTCTGGTACACAACGGAAGATGTTTCCGATTACTTTTCCGGTGCACTGGATTCCTTTCTTTTGGGACGTTTCGACGATGCAACCGCTCTGGTTTGCTACAATGACCAGATTGCCGCTCTCGTCTGCGATATGCTGAAACGGAACGGCAGATCGGTTCCAAAGGACATTTCCATTGTCAGCTTTGATAACTCACCGCTGGCCTCGGACAATGCCTACTGCCTGACCTCATCGGTATATCCGTCTACAGAGATTGGTTCTACTGCAGCGAATCTTCTCATCCGCTGTCTGCGTGACAACAACTACCGTGAACACATTCGTTTGCAGCCGGAAATCGCTTATCGTCCTTCGATTAAGCGGTTGAAGGAGGAAAAATAACACCGTAGTCTTTTTGAAAGGAATTGTTTTTTATGTTAAAATGGGATAAAGCTGCCGATTGCTGGTGTGGAAGCGGAAAGAAATACAAAGACTGCCACGCCTCTTTTGACGATAAGCTGAGAAAATATGAAAGGAAGCCGTATCCGGTTCCACCACGCAGCATCATCAAAAATGAAGCCCAGATTGAAGGCATCCGTGCCAGCTCAAAGATAAATATCGCAGTGCTGGATTACGTTGCAGAGCATATCTGTGCGGGCATGACAACCGCACAGATTGATGAAATGGTATATCAGAAGACGACAGAGCTCGGTGGCATTCCGGCTCCGCTCGGTTACGAAGGCTTTCCAAAGAGCGTCTGCGTATCCATAAACAACGCTGTCTGCCACGGAATTCCGGATGACGTGACGTATCTTGAGGATGGAGATATCGTAAATGTTGATGTTTCTACCATTTACAATGGGTATTTTTCCGACTCCTCCCGTATGTTTTGTATCGGAAATGTAAGTGATGAGGCGAGACGTCTGGTGAAGGTAGTGGAAGAAAGTCTTCAGGTTGGTCTTCGCGAGGTAAAGCCCTGGAAACGGCTCGGAGATATGGGGGCTGCCATTCACGCGTTTATCCGTAAAAACGGTTATTCTGTAGTACGTGAGGTCGGCGGTCACGGAATCGGACTTGAGTTCCACGAAGAACCTTTTGTCAGCTATGTGTCCAAACGCGGTACCGAAATGCTTATGGTTCCGGGTATGGTTTTTACAATTGAGCCGATGGTAAATATGGGCAAACGCCATGTTTTTGTGGATGAAGACAATGACTGGACCATTTATACCTCTGACGGTTCCCTGTCAGCACAATGGGAAATCACCGTACTGGTTACCGAGGACGGTTACGAGGTTCTGACCTACTAGTTTTTTGGAGGGTTTTGATGTTTTTTATTTCTAAAGCTTTTTTTCAAAAGAAAAAGACACGCGTAAGGAAAAGCACTCCCCTTCGCATGGTTTCATTTTTTCTTATCCTACAGCTTTTGTTCCTTTCCGCTGCGCCGGATACATCAGCTGCCGCAGAGCCGGAGTCGCTTTCCTGGCCCGAAGGTCCTGCGATTACTTCCGGTGGTGCTGTCCTGATTGAAGCCGGAACAGGTACCGTACTCTATGAAAAAAACGCAGAAGACCGCTTTTATCCTGCAAGCACAACAAAGCTTATGACAGCCCTTCTTGCAATGGAAAATGCGGCACTTGGTGAAACCATTGTAATTTCCCACGATGCGGTTTATAATATTGATACCGATTCCAGCCGCCTCTGGGTAGATGTGGGCGAAGAGCTTTCCATGGAAAACTCCCTCTATGCGCTTATGCTTCCTTCCGCAAATGACCTGGCCTACGCAATTGCGGAGCACATCGGCGGCACAATGCCGGAGTTTGCAGAGATGATGAATGAACGTGCAAAGTCCCTTGGCTGCGTGAATTCACACTTTGAAAATCCGCATGGCCTTGATGCCGATGAGCATTATACATGCCCGGCAGACCTTGCAAAAATCATGCGTGCACTGATAAAGTATCCGACCTTTTTAAAAATCTCCGGTTCCAAAAACCGACAGATTCCGGCAACCAATCTTTGCTCCGAACCGCGCTGGGTCTTAAATACGCACCTGATGATTCGTGGTTCGTATCCTTATGAGGGTGTTATTGCCGGAAAAACCGGACACACTGACCTGGCAGGAGCAAATCTGGTGACTTATGCAAAACGCGGAAGCTTAGGTCTGATTGCTGTTATTATGAAGGCCCCGGACGATACGACACTTTATGATGAAACCGCAGCGCTCCTCGATTATGGATTTGCTAATTTCTCCACCAAAAACATGGAACGTGAAGAAGTGAATCTCTCCGATTCCTTTCCACCGCTTTTTAACAAAGAGGATACGATTCAGTTCCTTGCCGGAAGCAACATCATCAAATCTGAGGCAGGTTACGTGGTTCTTCCGGTAAATGCTTCCACCGCTGACATTACAAAGCAGATCAGCTTTTCCCAGCTGACGAACTTTGCCAAGGGCCGGAATGTAATCGGCAAAATTGACTATTATTACGGGACACGGACGGTTGGCTACGCGGACATCATCTATACCAACAACAGTGATGCTTTTACACTGAACAAGGATTCAGCTGTTGTACCTGATGCCCCTGAGGGCACCGGTTCCCTCACACAGCCGGCTGCTCCTTCCCAGTCTGCTGCTGAGGAATCAGAAAGAATTGACCGAAGACCTGTTATCATTGGCATTATCGTTGGCTCCGTATGCTTCTTTCTCGGTATTTACCTGCTGTTTGTAGAGCTTCCTTACCGCAGAAAGCGTGCTGCCTATCTTGAACGACATAAAAAATAAAACTTCAGACATTTCCTCAAAAAAGGCTTGGGATGCACATTATGCTTCCCAAGCCTTTGGTCTGTAAAATCTTTTCTTTTTCGAAGCAAAGCCTGAGGTTCGTCATATGCAACCCTCCTTACACGTCTATTTTAACTTTTTAACTTTGTTTATAAAGTTATTTTGTTCCTTCGAAATTGCCCCGGTGCAATGTGATAAGTTTTTTTAAATTGTCTACTAAATGAATAGACATCTTCATATCCTACCATTTGTGCGATTTCCTTGATTGGAATTCCACTCTCAAGAAGCATACATGCCTGCTCCATCTTTTTTTCTATTCTGTATTTTCCCGGTGCAATTCCATATTTCTTCCGAAAATCCTTTCGAAACGATTCATATCCCATCTGCAGGTCTTTGGCTAACTTCTCTACTGAAATTTCACAGTCCAGATTCTGTTCCAGAATATCATGTACATGTTGCAGTAAATCACCCTTATTGGCGCTTTCTTTTTTTGCTTTTCCATATCCAAACATGTATAAAAGCTCACGTTCAAGCTCCAATGAAATGGTGGGAAGCTCATTTTGGGTAGCTGCCTTAAGCTTCCTGATAAGACTTTTATACTGTTCCAGGTCAACGGTATAAAATGCCTTCTTTTTTACCGGTGTACTCGATAATACTCCCAGATTTTTTTCTGTTTCATAAAAATCAGCACTTACAGATATAAAGAATTCTAACCATTGTCCATCCGGTTCAACTCTTGTGGAATGGACAATTCCGGGAACTCTTTGTACCAGATCCCCCGCTTCCAACAAAAACCTTTCACCATCCTCTGTAATATATTCTCCGCTTCCTCGCAACAAAAGAAAGCAACTGTAGAACTCATTGAAAAAATGGTATTGCGACCGTTCTGCTGTTTCTTTTTTCATGAATCCGCATGCAACAATTCCATTTTTCAGATTTTCTCCTATACACCGATAAATCACATCACTTTGTGTAATTTCATCTCTCTTCTTTTCATATGCCTGATAGTTTGTCATGCCTTCCTCGCTTTTACCAAATTGGATAAAAAAAACACCAACTACGCCATTTCGTATCGTGTGATAATATATTATCCTTTTTACAGGGTTTCATTTTACATATTTTATCATTACCGGTATAAAAAAACAAATTTTTTATTGTGTCAGGAAAGGAATTGTGTCAATGAATAAGTTAAAGGATTGGGAAAATCAATATGTCACGCAAAGAAACCGATACCCGATGCATACCCCTTACGGTGCATATGAATCCGTTGAGCAGGCATTAAGCAACAACCGCAACGCATCTGCTTTTGTCATGAGCCTAAATGGCTTATGGAAATTCCGTATGTATCCGTCTCCGGAAGAAGCAGAGCCATTTTGGCAGGCTGATTTTGACTGTTCCGACTGGCAAAGCCTGCCCGTTCCGGCAAACTGGGAATATCACGGATACGGCAAACCGGTCTATACCAATATTCTCTACCCTTTCAGGAGAGAAAACGGGACACAGCCCTTCGAGATTGAATCAACTGCCGGCTGCTTTGATTTAAATGCCCCTTTTGTTCCGAAGGACAATCTGAATGGCTGCTATATTCGGACCTTTGACATCCCGGAAAACTACATCGGCAGACAGATTCTGATTGATTTTGGCGGTGTTGAATCCTGCTTTTCTCTATGGGTTAACGGTGAAGAGGCAGGGTATTCACAGGACAGCAAGCTGAATGCTGAGTTCGACCTGACGGACTACATTCACGCCGGCAAAAATACAATAGCGGTCTCTGTGCTTCGCTTCTGTGACGGTAGTTATCTGGAAGATCAGGATTACTGGCATCTGTACGGCATTTTCCGGGATGTGCGAATTATTGCGAAGCATAAATGCCATATCATGGACTACAAGGTCGAAACAAAATTCCAAAACAACGATTTTACCACCTCCACACTGATGGTTACCATCTGGCCGGACCAGACATATCCTCTTTTTGGTGAGCACTATGTAAAGCTCTCCCTATATGATAAAAACAATACCAAAATAACAGAGTTCTGCTCAAAACCTTTTTCCGAATACCAGGCATATTTAGCTCCAAAATATGTTGCTTCGGTATCCGCCACCGTAGAGCAGCCGGTGCTTTGGACAGCGGAGACTCCGGAGCTATACACATTAGTTTTGGAATTACAGGACAAAAACGCAACAACCATAGACATCGAAAGCTGCCGTGTCGGATTTCGCCAGCTCGATATCACAGCGCGCGGCATCCTTACGCTCAACGGCAAACGACTGGTCATCCGCGGTGTAAATCGTCATGAATTCTGTCCTTCATCCGGTCGTGCTGTCTCTGTGGATAGAATGAAAGAAGAAATCTTTTGTATGAAACGTTTAAATTTT
>CALZBV010000044.1 GCA_945622055.1 uncultured Clostridia bacterium | reverse complement strand
GGCTAACCGAACTCCAACTAATAGGCGTTATTACACTTATGACCAATATCTTCAATTCAAGGGCATAAATACAGAAAATGATAATCGTCAAACAGTTATTTATGCCAGAGTGTCTACAAGAAACCAAAAAGATGATTTACAAAACCAGGTCTCTTTTTTGCGACAGTTTTGTAACGCCAAGGGCATTATTGTAGACCAATGTATTGAAGACTATGGAAGTGGCCTAAACTACAACCGCAAGAAGTGGAATGAGCTATTAGATGAAGTGATGGAACAAAAAATCAAAACTATCATAATTACACATAAGGACAGATTTATTAGATTCGGATATGATTGGTTTGAGAAATTCTGTATGAAGTTTAATACATCCATAGTGGTAGTAAACAATGAAGAACTATCGCCGCAGGAAGAACTTGTACAGGATATTGTTTCAATTCTTCATATGTTCTCCTGCAGGTTGTACGGTCTTCGTAAGTATAAAAAACAAATAGAAAGGGACGAGGAAATTGCTAAAGAGCTTCAAGACGGAAATAAATCCAACACAAGAGCAGAAAGTCAAGATACGCAAGACGATAGGAACTTGTAGGTACATCTATAACTTCTATCTTTCTCACAATAAAGAACTTTATGTTAATGGCGAAAAGTTTATGAGTGGTAAGTCGTTTAGTGTCTGGCTTAACAACGAATATCTTCCAAACCATCCGGAGTATTCATGGGTTAAGGAGGTAAGCTCAAAATCTGTAAAGCATTCAATCGAATGTGGGTGTACTGCTTTTACAAGATTTTTCAAACATCAGAGTGCTTTCCCTAATTACAAAAAGAAAGGTAAATCTGATGTGAAGATGTACTTCGTTAAGAATAATCCCAAGGACTGTTTTTGCGAAAGACATCGTATCAACATTCCAACTTTAGGCTGGGTACGTATTAAAGAAAAAGGATACATTCCAACAACCAAAGATGGATATGTAATCAAAAGTGGTTCAGTTTCAATCAAAGCTGACAAATTTTATGTTTCTGTTCTTGTAGAAATTCCTGATGCCGGGATTGCCGGTAACTCTAACGAGGGGATTGGGATTGACCTTGGTCTAAAGGATTTCGCTATTGTTTCCAATGGTAAAACGTATAAGAACATTAACAAATCAGCAAGATTAAAGAAACTGGAAAAGCAACTTATTCGGGAACAGAGGTGTCTCTCCCGAAAGTATGAAAACTTAAAGAAAGGAGAAGTCACTCAAAGAGCAAATATACGGAAACAAAAGCTCAAGGTGCAAAAACTTCATCATAAGATAGATAATATCCGTACCGATTACATAAATAAGACAATTGCAGAGATAGTGAAAACCAAACCATCTTATATAACGATTGAAGACTTAAATGTAAAAGGAATGATGAAGAACAGACATCTTTCAAAAGCTGTTGCATCACAGAAGTTCTATGAATTTAGAGTAAAGCTTCAGGCAAAGTGCAACGAAAATGGCATTGAACTTCGAGTAGTAGACAGGTGGTATCCATCATCTAAAATCTGCCACCGTTGTGGAACTATCAAGAAAGGTTTGAAGCTTTCAGATAGAATCTTCAAATGCGGCTGTGGTTATATTGAAGATAGAGATTTCAATGCCTCTCTTAATTTGAGGGATGCTATAACTTATGAAGTTGCATAGCTAAACGCAAACATAAGTATGTACCGAAGGCTATTTCGGGAATTAACGACTGTGGAGTGTACAAGAATTTGTGAGTAGTGTGTTATTTGTAACCACCAAAGCATACACGTTGAAACAGTAAGTAAATTTCGTGAGAATTTACATTATCTCGATGTGATGAGTATATTTAATCACATTTTGAGTGGCAGGCGAAGGGATGAGAGCAGTAAATAAAGCAGTCAGAAAAAAGGATGCAATGGAACTGCTTCTCGGTAAGCCGGTATACACAGAGGACATTGCACCAAAGGAATGTCTGGTTGTTAAGCTTTTACGTTCTCCTCACGCAAATGCATTTATTAAGGAGATTAAGACCGATATTGCAATGAAGGTGCCGGGAATCGAGGTGATTTACACCTACAAAGATATTGACCAGAACGGAAAGCGTTTTACCTGCGCCGGGCAGACGTATCCGGAGCCGAGCCCATACGACAGACTGCTACTGGACCGTCATGTGCGTTTTGTCGGAGACCCGGTTGCAATTGTGGCCGGAGTGGATGAACGATGCGTGGATAAGGCGATGAAGCTGATAAAGACAGAGTATGAGGTGCTGGAACCGGTGCTTGATTTCAGAACAGCGAAGGATAATAAGGTGCTTGTTCATCCGGAGGAAAACTGGGAGGCCTTATGCCCGGTAGGAGCGGATAATAAGCGTAATCTGTGTGCACATGATGAGAGCTCGGAGGGAGATATTGACAAAGTGCTGGCGGAGTGTGACCTTGTCCTTGAACGGACCTATCATACAAAAGCCTGTCAGCAGAGCATGATGGAAACCTTCCGGACATTTTGTATGATTGATACGTACGGAAGACTGCATGTGGTGAGCTCCACCCAGATTGTTTTTCACTGCAGAAGAATTATTTCCCATGCACTCGGAATTTCTCCGTCCAAAATTCGCGTGACGAAGCCTCGCATCGGTGGCGGTTTCGGTGCAAAGCAGACTTCCGTGTCGGAAATTTATCCGGCTTTTGTGACGTGGAAGACAAAGAAGCCGTCTATGATTATTTTCTCAAGAGAGGAGTCGCTTACGGCGTCTTCCCCAAGACATGAGATGCAGATGCATGTAAGGCTTGGGGCTACGAAGGACGGTATTGTGAAGGGAATTGATTTGTATACCCTGTCCAATACCGGAGCTTACGGAGAGCATGGACCGACGACAGTCGGACTGACAGGACATAAGTCGATTCCGCTGTATGGTAAGGCAGAGGCGTTCCGGTTTGTGAGTGATGTGGTTTATACGAATGTAATGTCTGCCGGAGCGTACCGGGGGTATGGCGCGACGCAGGGGCTGTTTGCGGTAGAATCTGCAGTGAATGAGCTTGCGGATATGCTTCATATGGACCCGTTTGAGCTTCGTTTTAAGAATATTATTAAAGAGGGCGACGTCATGCCTGCTTATTACGGTCAGGTCAATACGAGCTGTGCACTTGACCGGTGCCTTGCAAGGGTAAAGGATATGATACGCTGGGATGAAAAATATCCGATGCGTATGGTTTCGGAGACAAAGGCACGCTTTGTAGGCATGGGTATGGCAATGCAGGGCTCCGGAATTTCCAATGTGGATGTGGGAAGTGCGACACTGAAATTAAATGATGAGGGTGTTTATACGATGAACATCGGTGCTGCAGATATGGGAACCGGTTGTGATACCATACTGGCGCAGATTGCGGCAGAGGTGCTGGAGTGCTCCACGGACGATATCAGTGTATTTGGTGCGGATACGGACAGTTCGCCGTACGATTCCGGCTCATACGCGTCCTCTACAACCTATGTTACGGGAAAGGCAGTGGAGCAGTGTGCACTTGAGCTGAGGGCAAGAATCGAGAAGCTTGGTGCAAGGTTAATCGGTTGCGGCAAGGAGGACGTTACCTTTGACGGAACGCAGGTAATCTGTGAGGCAGAGGGAGAACTAATGGGAAAATCCGTAAGCCTTTCCGAAATTGCAACTGCTTCCATGTGTGGCAATGATATTTCTCTTACCGTAACGAACACGCATACCTCTCCGATTTCGCCGCCACCGTTTATGGTAGGCGCAGCGGAGGTTGAGGTTGACCTGGAAACCGGTGAATGCAAGGTGATTGAGTATGATGCCTGTGTGGACTGCGGTACGCCGGTGAACCCGAATCTTGCAAGAATCCAGGCGGAGGGTGGTATTCTTCAGGGAATCGGAATGACATTGTCGGAGAATATTACGTATTCAAATCGCGGAAATCTGTATGAGAACTCGTTTTTACAGTATAAAATACCGTCCCGGATGGATATCGGTCACCTCAGGGTGGAATTTGAGTGCAGCTACGAAAATGCCGGACCGTTCGGAGCAAAGTCCATCGGTGAGGTTGTGATCAATACGCCGCTTCCGGCGATTACGGATGCGCTCAGCCATGCAGCCGGGAAGAGGTTTTACGAGCTTCCGATTACGCCGGAGCAGATTGTTTCGAAGAGAACCCATTGATATGTTGAAAGGAGAGCTGTCATATGCAGGAATTAAGCTGTCCGAAATGTGGTGAGGTATTTCAGGTTGATGAGACAGGCTATGACCAATTGCACATCAGGTACGTGACAAGGTGTTTTCAAGGGAATTGGAACGCCGTGAAAAGAGAATGAGACTAAGCGGGAACGGGAAATCTTAGGTAAATTTACATCAATAATAAAATGAATCGAGGAACAGGTATGAAAAAAAACAGAATAATGACTTTTACCATTGCCGCTGTTGCCACCTTGTGCACACTTAGTGGCTGTAAACGCGGAAATGAAAGGCTTCTTGACAAAAACGCTCCTGTTACCGTGACCATCTGGCATTATTACAATGGTGTCCAGCAGACCATGTTTGATGAGATGGTCGATGAGTTCAATGCCACGGAGGGCAAAGAAAAGGGCGTAATTGTGGAAGCACTTTCAAAAAATACCATTTCGGAGCTTAATGAAAGTGTACTTGCTTCAGTAAACGATGCTGTGGGAGCGGAGGAGCTTCCTGATATTTTTGCAGCTTATGCAGAGACGGCGTATCTTGTAGATAAGGCAGGAAAACTCGCGGATATCGGCCAGTATTTTTCCGAAAAAGAGCTTGACGAATACGTTCCGGGCTATATACAGGAGGGAGGCTTTGCAGGGGACGGTACCCTGAAGATTTTCCCGACTGCAAAAAGCACTGAGGTCATGATACTAAATAAAACCGACTGGGATAAATTCGCGTCTGAAACGGGAGCTACCACAGATGAGCTTTCCACGTGGGAAGGCCTTGTAAGGGTAGCCGAACGATATTATGAATACACCGATGCAGCTACACCTGATATCCAATATGACGGTAAGGCTTTTTTCGGAAGAGATTCCATGGCAAACTATATGATCATCGGTGCAAAGCAGTTGGGGAGTCCCTTTGAGAAGGAAGGGCAAAACGGTGCTTCTGCTGTGAATCCGGATAAGGCGGTCGTTAAAAGACTATGGGAATGCTACTATGTTCCTTATGTAAAGGGATATTATGCCGCTAACAGCCGGTTCCGTTCTGATGATGCAAAAACAGGAGATATTATCGCACTTATCTGTTCTACAACGGGAGCGGTATATTTCCCTGCAGAGGTAACACCTGATGATGACAACAGTTATCCGATTGAGAATATGGTGCTTTCTGTGCCTGATTTTGAGGGAACCTCCTCCTATGTTGTCCAGCAGGGGGCGGGAATGTGTGTTGCAAAATCAGATAAGAAAACGGAATATGCCTGTGCAGTATTTTTGAAATGGTTTACCGATGAGGAGCGCAATATCAGGTATGCTGTAAATTCGGGATATCTTCCTGTCAGGAAGGCGGCAAACGATTATGAAAAGATATGCGCTGCGTCAGAGACAACCGCTATCAGCAAAATAATGCAGGACACACTTAATACCGCCATTGAGGAAATCAATTCCCGTGAACTTTATTCCGCTCCTCCATTTGAAAATGCTGATAAGATAAGAGATTTTCTTGGTGAATATATTCAGAAAACCGCATCAGCGGACAGAGCTGCGGTTGAAGAAAGAGTTGCAGACGGTGAGGAACGTTCTGCAATTATTAACTCCTATACCGACGATTCAGCGTTTGAAAAATGGTACGAAGGCTTTTCGACCGGCCTTGACATGGCAGCAGGGAAATAGGATATACAATATCATTTGACATAAGGAGGAACAGAAGGCGTGAAGAAAAGAAAAACGGAAGCCGGGAAAACAAATAGAATAAGTTCGCCTTTATCTCATAAGCTGTTTATGCCGATGATACTGCTTTCTCTGCTTCAGATGGGAGTATTTTTTATCACACTTGCCCTGGGAGGGGAATTTTCCTACATAAAAAAATATGTCTACAATATGTTCAGTGAAAAGACCGAAAACAGGAGAAATTATGTCGAGAATATGCTTAACGACAATGTCGAGCAGTTATATGATGCGGTATTGGATATTATTTCCATGACCGAAGCGTATCTTGAGGAAAACGGCTGTTTGGCCTCGGATATCTCAACGGATAAGAAGGTTAATAAGGACATTATCCGGCTGTCCTCGCAGAGACTTATGGAGCTCCTGAGAAGAAGTTCCGTAAACGACGCATTTATCATCCTTGATTCAGGGGAATTGTACTGTAAGGACGGAGTGATGAAAAAAAGCGGTCTGTATCTCAGAGATCTGGATATTTCTTCGAATGACAGAACGAATAATACCGATCTTCTTGTAGAAATCGGCAGTTCGGATATAGCCAAGGACATAGGGATAACCTTAGATTCCGGCTGGTCGGCTCATTTAGAGCCCGAAAAAATGAACAAGGAGGATTTGGACTTCTTTTTCGTGACCATGGAGACTGCCCGGAATAATCCCGATATACCTGTTCTTTCCCTGGGAAACTGGACCGGATTTTCTACCATCAATCAGGTCTATCAGCCAAGCATGAAATATGCGGTTCCTCTCAGAAGCTCTGACGGAACAGTTTACGGTGTTTTGGGCGTGGGAATCCTTGAAAAGACCTTTCTCGGAACGATTCCTGCCAATGACTTTTTTAACGAAAGTGCCTGTTATATTCTCGGTGTAGATGAAAATGGAAACGGGGAATATACTCCTGTCATCCATTCGGGTGCAATCTATAGCCGGCTGGTGAACGAGAGCACCGTGATCAGTGAAAAAGTCAGGCTGGCCTCGGGGATATATGATTTTAATTCAGGTTCGGACATTGACTCCATTGGCTGTGTTCTTCCTATAAGGCTGTATAATTCCGGCTCACCGTATATCAGGGAAAAGTGGGCACTGATTTCCGTTGCGGACAGAGATAAGATACTGAGCATTTACAACACGATCATCTCGATGCTGCTCTTATCAACGGCAATATCCGTAGTATTCAGCCTGATCTTTGCAGTTATCATAAGCAGGCGCATAACAACCCCTGTTACAAAAATTGCAGCGCTGCTGGACGAGAAAAAAGATGACAGTGGAATCATCAGCTTTGCCTCCTCGGGGATTACCGAGATAGACAGGCTTTCAGGCTCCATTACTGAGCTTCAGATAGCAGTCAGGGAACAGTCCTCAAGAGTATCAAAGATAATCAGCATGGCGGATATGGGCATTGGCGTGTTCCTGTATGAGTTCCGTGAAAATACTGTTTTTATGGGGGAAAGCCTCATAAAGCTGCTAAATACCGATTCCCTGCCGGTTGAGGATACGGTGGTGGGAGTGGATGAATTTTGGAAGATTATTAACGGGATAGACGACAGCGGTACTCTTAGGACAAGCGGCTTTATCTCAAAGAACCGTGAGGACCGTAGTCAGCCTGAGGCAACCGAATTTTACAGTACTTCACTGAACAAATGGTTCAGAGTAAGGATAATGTCGGGTGCAGACAATGTAATCGGACTTGTTATGGACGTTACGGGCAGTGTAATCGAGAAAAGAAAAATCGAGTACGAGCGCGATTATGATGTTACCACAGGACTTCTTAACAGGCGGGCATACTTCAACCGGGTGGTCAGTCTGTTTGCAAATCCAAAACAGCTGAAGACTGCTGCCTTTATCATGTGGGATATGGATAATCTTAAGTATGTGAATGATACCTACGGTCACGATTTCGGTGATGATTACATAAAGACTGCTGCCAATGTTTTCAAACTTTTCCGTGATTATGGGGGCATTGTTTCAAGGCTTTCGGGAGATGAATTTAATATATGTCTTTATGGCTATGACAGCAAGGATGAAATACGGGAGATAATCAGTCTGGTCCGGGAAAAAATGAACGAAAGCTACTGCGTTCTTGCGGACGGTACTCACATCAGGCTGAGAGTCAGTGGGGGTGTTTCATGGTATCCGGATGATTCGGATTCCTATGAGACGCTCATCAAATATGCAGATTTTGCCATGTACACCATCAAACATTCCACGAAGGGCAGGATTGCAGAGTTTGACCGAAGTCTCTATAACAAGGACTCCATTCTTATTACGGGAGTGGAGGAGATGAACGGGATAATCGAAGAGGAACGTGTGAAGTTTGCGTTTCAGAGTATTATTTCTGCAAAAACGGGTGAGGTCTTCGGTTATGAAGCCCTGATGCGTCCTCAGTCGGAGCTTTTTGCATCTCCGCTTGAATTTATCCGTATAGCCAGAACGAGTGCAAAGCTTTATGAGGTTGAGCGGCTTACGTGGCATACTGCACTCAAAAGCTTTCGCAGACTGCGTGAGGCGGAAATCGTGGACAAAAATGCAAGAATATTTGTAAATTCTCTCTCTAACTGTAGAGTGAAGAGTGAAGACCTTGAGTGGTTTAAGACGGAAAACGGGGATTTCCTTGACAAGATAGTACTGGAACTGCTTGAGAGTGAGCAGGCAAACGAGGAATATTTGGAGGAAAAGCGAAAGCTGGTAAAAAATATGAATGCGATGATAGCCCTTGACGATTTTGGATGCGGCTATAACAGCGAATATGCCCTTATCACCCTGAACCCGGATCTGGTTAAGATTGACCGTTCTATTATCAGTGGTTGTGATAGTGATATCAGCAGGCAGAATATCATTAGGAACCTTGTTTCCCATGCAAAGCTAAGGAATATCATTGTACTTGCGGAGGGAGTTGAAACAAGCGGAGAGCTGAAAACTGTCATTGAATGTGGCGTAGATCTTATCCAGGGCTATTATGTTGACCGTCCTCTTTTTGAGCCGGGGCCTGTTTCTGACAGCATAAAGAAAGAAATTATAAGCTATAATAAGGCATAGAACCATTCTCAGGTTCTATGCCTTAACCGTGCTTATGAAAAAATATCCTACAGTGTTGTCAGAAATGCGTAAATGCTGTCTACTGCATGGTCGATGCCAAGAAAGCTGCTATCAATCGAGAGGTGGTAGTTGGTTGCCAAGCCCCATTTTTCACCGGAATGGTAGTTGTAGTAATTCGCGCGGCGTTTGTCCGTTTTTAAGACAACTTCCGCAGCCCGGGCTCTGTCGACACCATCCAGTGCTATGGCACGCTCCATTCGGAACTGAGGGTTGGCGTGAATGAAAAGATGCACAACGTTTGGGTAGTCCTTTAATATGTAGTCAGCACAACGACCGATAATGATACATGGACCTTCGTCCGCAAACTTACGGATAACGTTGGATTGTGCAAGATAGATACGGTCGTCCAGGGAAAGATTTGCAAAACCGAGGTCCTGGTTGCCGTAAGCGCTCATTCCCATGGCAATGGAATACAAAAGGCTGTTGGTTGCCTTTTTTTCTGCATTTTCAAAGGCGGCTTCTGCAAAGCCGCTTTCCTTTGCTGCCCGGGTAATGATCTAATTGTCGTAGAACGGAATTCCGAGTTTGGCGGCAAGCTTGGAACCAATTTCGCGTCCGCCGCTGCCATACTGTCTGCTGATGGTTATAATCTTATTCATAGAATCCCTCCTTCAGGAAAAATACGATGAAACGGTACTACAGACTATGTTTCTTTTCTTATATTATACATAAATATTTGGATAAAATCAAGAAAAATAGTCAACAAAACGCGAAATATAAAGAAAATTTTAAGAAATTCTATCTACTTATTTTTACAGGGGTGTGCTAGTATTAAGTAGAATGCAAAAAGGAGTTTTGCTGAAAAGAATAAGGGAAAAGAGGAGGAAGCGGGGTTTCATGGAAAAAGAACCGGAAAAGATTATTGAACTGGTTCATGTGAAAAAAACCTACCGGATGGGAAATGAAAAAATCCACGCGGTGGATGACGTGAGCTTTACAATCTACAAAGGAGAGTTCTGTTGTCTTCTCGGAACCTCGGGTTCAGGTAAATCCACATTACTGAACCTGATGGCAGGGATTGAAAGGACCACCTCGGGAAAAATCATAATCAAAGGAAAAAACATTCCAAAGATGAATGAAAATCAGCTGGCACGGTTCCGACAGAAATATCTGGGCTTTGTGTTTCAGTCCTATAATCTGATTAATTCGATGACGGCACTGGAAAATGTGGAATTTCCGCTCGTATTTAAGCGGGTACGTCTGAAAAAACGGCGGAAGCTTGCAAAGGATATTTTGTGCAAGGTTGGACTTGCCAACCGCCTGTCGCACCGGCCGAAGGAAATGAGTGGTGGTCAGCAGCAGCGTGTCGGTATTGCAAGAGCCTTTGTGGCGAAGCCGGAGATTGTGTTTGCGGATGAGCCGACCGGAAATCTGGATACAAAGACTACCATTGAGGTAATGGAGCTGATTAAGCAGATGGCACGGGATAATAACCAGACGATTGTCATGGTAACGCATGACCGGAGCCTTGCTGCGTATGCGGATAAAATCATACATATTCTGGATGGAAAGATTCAGAGCATTGATGTGACGGAGCACAATCAGGAGGAGGATATGGCAGCACAGCTGCAGAGTATTTCAAAACAGATTCTTTTAGAGCGCGGTGGCGAGACCGGAGTACCAAAGGCGACTGAGAAAACAGCAGTAGAGGAAGAACCGCAGGCAACGGAGACTACGGAAACAGCAGTGGAGGAAGAACCGCAGGCAGCGGAGACTACGGAAACAGAACAGCCGGAACAGGAGCATTGGGATGCAATTGACCGCCCGAAGAGTAGAAGAAGAAAGGAATAGAACCATGAGGAAGAGTATTATGGCAGTTATGACAGCTGCGGCTGTCGTGTTCGGAAGCGTGACAGCTCCGGTTGCACCTTTGCTTGCAGAGGCTGCACAGGTAAGAGCAAATTTGGAGATTTCAGATGAGAAAATGACCGAGTTTACGTTGACACCGGGAAAAGAAACCGTTGTGGAAATTCCGGTCAATGCAGTTATCCAGCCGGTCGGAAAGGCAGCCTTTACGGTTGCGGTACCGGAGGAGGCGCCGTTTGAGGTTGGAAAGGTAAAAGTAGTTTCAATCATTAATGGTGTTGAGCAGGAGAATTACAGTGGCATTGGCTACAGTGGGGATACCCGTCTGCGCTTTACAGTGAAAACAAAGGAGACCGCGAAAATCGGTAAGTATAAGTTTGTACTCAGCTATGAGGATCTGATGTTTTCAGCGATGGATGGATATGAGGAGAATTTCTCCAAGGACCTTACGGTAACGGCAGTTATTTCGGAGGAAATTGCTCCGGCGGAGCTTGCAATCAGTAACCTGAAGATTATTGGGGAACCGAAGCCGGGCAACAGCATTGATATTACATTTTCTGTGGAAAACAGCGGAAAGCTTACCGCAAAAAATGTCAGTGTATATGCAAATTATGCAGGGGGAGACCTGCTCCCGCTGTATACAGACTATACGAAGAAGCTCGGTGAGCTTGGTTCCGGGGAAAAGAAAACCGTTTCTCTTAAGGTAAAGGTATTGGCTTCGGCAACGGAGCGTATTGTAAGGCTTCCAATCAGCATTGATTATAAGGACAGTGATGGACAGAGCCTGTCTGCTGACGCAAACAATGTGATTTTCTTAGAGCTGGATATTCCAAAGCAGGAAGAACAGAAGCCGATTCAAAACGGAAATCTTCTGGTAAGCAATGTGAAGCAGTACCCGGATAAACCAAAGGCAGGCGAAATAGTGACCATGACCTTTGATCTGCAAAACACCGGTGAGAGGGATTATACGGCAGCAAAGCTTTTTGCCGGCTATACGCCGAACGTCGGATTTGAGCCGGTTAGTGCTGACCCGTACCAGTACATAGGAACGATTGCAGCCGGTCAGAAAAAGACTGTGTCTATGAATGTAATGGTAGGCAAGAACATGGAAGACGGGCTTGGCGTTTTGGATGTTACCTGTGAGTATGTGGACGGAAACGGACAGCAGACCGCCGAAAAGGTAAGCCTTCATGTGCTTGGAATCCAGAGCAGGGAGGAAGCTCTTGGAAACAGCAGACCAAAGCTTATGGTTTCCGAGTTTGGTACCGGGGAAGAGGATATAAAGACCGGTGAATCCTTCAATTTCACGTTTAAGGTTTACAACACCCACAGCGATGTCTCCGCTAAAAATATCAAGGTAACTGTAACAAGTGAGGTGTTTTCTGTTACAAAGGGCTCCAACAGCTTTTTCGTATCGGAAATCAAGCCGGGACAGAGCTCTGATATTACAATTAATTTAAAGGCGAGTGCGGCAGCAACTACCGGAAGCTATCCGGTGAATATCCTTATGGAGTACGAATATGACGGAATGAGTCAGACAGAGACCCAGAATGGCGTGTCTGTGACGGAGACAAAGATGATACTGGTAAAGGAAAACCTTCGAGTGTCCGTAGAGAGCATGATGTTAGGCGGATGGATGATGCCGGTGTCAGGGCAGACAACGCAGCTTTCCTTTTCGATTTATAACATGGGTAAATCCATGCTGAACAACGTTTATTTTACGCTTGAGGGTGATTTTGCTATTGCGAACGGAAGCTCCTATTACTATGGTATGCTTCAGGCCGGTGCCCCGGATTTTGTCGAGATAGATGTGCTTCCACTCGTTTCAGGTGATGCAAAGGGTACGCTTGTCATCCACATGGAAGACAGCAACGGAGATGAAGTGACCTTTGAGAAGGAGTTAAATGCATTTGTCCAGGAGCCGGGAAACAATGGTGGAATGGAGCCGGTTCCGAATGAGTTTCCGGATGATCCGGTTATTCCGGCGGATAATGATACCGTAAAACCGATGATTCCGTTCTGGAGTTATTGTGCAGGTATCGTCGTGTTGTTTTTGACCGGACTGTTTGGCGCAAAGGCAATCCGGGTGGCTATATACAAAAAGAAGCATGAGAATGAGGAATAGAGGAAAGAAAGGGTGAGATGATGGAAGAAAAGGAAGTTATGGCAATACAGACGGAAGCGGTTGAGGATATGGAAATCATGCCGGGAGATAGCAGCGTTGACCTGGGTGGAAACTGGAATATGGATGGAAAAGAGATGGCAATCAATGATCCTTCGATGAACGGGATTGCCGGAACGGAGATACCGGTTACGGATCGTCTGATGAGCTCGGTACCGTTTCTTTGCGGAACCGGTGCATTGGCACTTGCACTTGGTATAGTTTGTGGACTTCTTCTTGCAAAGAAGAAAATTAAAAAAGGAATTGGTCTGTATGAGGATTAGTGATTTGCTGAAGCTGGCGTTTCGTAATCTGTTCCGGCGAAAGGCCAGAACCGCACTGACGGTTATCGGTGTGATTATCGGTACGATTTCCATTGTTGTCATGGTATCTATTGGTATCGGGGTAAACCAGAGCTTCGATCAGTCGATTATGCAGAATGGAAGCATGACGGTCATCCGGGTACAGAAATATGGTGCGATTTTTGATGAGGACGGAAACTATGTGGATTCCAAGGAACAAAAGCTCGATGATTCGGTTGTGGAGCTGTTAAAGGGAGTGGAGCATGTAAAGGCAGTTTCTCCTGTTATCCAGAAGTGGGCACAGCTGAAGAGCGGAAAATATGAGAAGGGAGCTACCATTTATGCTATGGACAGTTCCGTGTTTGAGGCCTTCGGGTTTCCGGCACTGACATATGGTTCTTATCCGACGGAGAGCTCGCGGGATGTGTTTGTTCTGGGGTATCAGAGTCTGGATTACTTTTATTACAGCAATGGACGCGAATGGAAGGAAACGAACCTTGACCCGGAAACAGACAGTGTAACCCTGAAATTTCAGGAATATCAGGTACATCCGCGTAAAAAGGAATTTAAGCTGGAAATGAAAAACCGTGCTGTAATGGAAGAAACGGATAACTGGGAATATGCGCAGAACATTTATATGGACATCAACTATTTCCGCGAAATCTGGCAGAAATACGCGAATACACTTACGGTTGAGGACCGTAAGCGTGCCATGAGCTCGATTGAAACCTACGAGGAAATCCAGATTAATGTGGACAATATCAATAATGTCACAAAGGTGCAGGATGACATAAAAGCACTGGGCTATGCAACGTATAGTGAAATGCAGTACCTCGAACCGTTGAAGGAGACGTCCCGGATGCTGGAGATGGTACTTGGTGCCATCGGAAGTATTGCAATGCTTGTGT
>CALZBV010000043.1 GCA_945622055.1 uncultured Clostridia bacterium | reverse complement strand
TTTCTCAAGTTCTTATAATTTTCTTCCCGAAGCTTGTTTGCCTTTTCTCCCAGCTTCTTTTCTTCTGCTGTCAGCTGTTTCTTGAAGTGCCGCTGCCACTTCTTCAGAAATGCCACTGCTTCTTGAAAATCTGCGTTCTGATTGTCCCCCGTTGTACGTTTCTGCCGGATGTTTCCGGACGGTTCCACCTCCAAGGTGTACCACGGTGAATCCGGCGACTTGCTCTTACGCAGGAAGAACAGATACGATTCGTCCGTCTGAATTCTTGAAAAGTAGTATTCACATGTATGAACGCAATGTCTCAGTATCGTTCCTTCTACCACAATATCCATGACGTTCTTCGGAGCAACTATTGTATACTCTCCGGAAACGTATTCGAATTTTTGAAGCTTCGGAAGCTGCTCGTTTACCTTCGGCCACTTTTTCTCGATTTCCTTTGCCTGCTTCTCTAATCCTTTTTTCTCTTTCAGAAGGATTACTTCGTCGTGTGCCCGTTTCAGATCCTTCGGTTTTGCAATTTGGTCACACATTATATTCATTTTCAACCCCGCTGCCATGCTGAAATAATCATCCCACGTAACCATAGTCTGGCGGATGGTTTCATTCATCATGGCCGCCTGCTTCTTCAAGTAGTTATGGCACTTTACGAAGCTGACCGGAGTTTTCAGGAAATTAAACGCCGACGTTGAGAATCCCGCTTCCCCGAAGTCCTTTATCATTTCATCCGGCCATATGGTGTTTGCCTGCTTTTCGTACTGCATCCAACGCAGGGAATCCACATTCCCGTCCATAGCCTTCAAACGCTTCAAACGACTGTTATCGATTTTCAGCATTTTTGCAATCTCCGTAGCACTCTCATCCAGTAATTTATTGTCATACGGGCAGTCAATCATGTACTTCGCCAGTTTAAACATCCCGATTCGTGCCAGCATCTCAACTGCCGGATTTCCCTTTTCCGCTGCCAAGTAATACGCAACACCGCAAGGGAGCTTGTCCCACAAATCGATTGAACTCCTCCGCAATGCGGAATTCTTTTTCAGCTGAGCGTAATTCCGCTTATACAACTTCTCCTCAGAACCGTAATAACTATAACGGCTTACAATAGAATCCTGATATACCCACCTATGATATTTGTTCTTGTAGTTGTCCCACGTATACCGCTTTACGGTCCCGTTCTCAAATATCAAAATCCGCTGCCATTCATGCGTCCGGATATGCGGCTCTGTATATGCGGTATCCCGGTACCACTGATGCTGTTCAAAGGTTCTCACCACAATGCCGCCTTCAATCTTTTGAATAATCTCCGCATCGTAACTGTCCGTCGATAATGTCTGCACCCTACTGTGTGCCTTGAACGTAGCCTTTACTTTGCAGGACGGACACTTTGTTTCCCTGTCATGTCTCGGCTTCTTAATCTGCACAAATTTCTTGCACCGGCTACAATATCCCTTGGTCTGCTTCGGAACGTATTCGTAGATGATGAAATACTTCTTTGCCACTTCCTTCCGCATCCATTCTTCAAAATCCTTCGGGAGCTTCGGTACCAGATTCATGTCAGCGTCCCACGGTGCCTGTTCCGCTGCCTCCTTACGCTTCGTCTTAGCGTCCTTCTGCTCCTGTTGCCACTGTCGCAATCGGTCAAAGCCTTTAAAGTTCTTCTCCCCGGTACAGGACAGCACCAATCGATTCAGCGTGTCCCTTCCGTCATTGGTCAGATATATTTTCTTGCTTTCGCCATAATATCCCCAATATCCGGTATGCGGCAGATTACCAACCATAGCCGTCAACCACCGTATTTCCTTTCCCTCTTCGTCCAGTTCCCGAGTAATGTACTCGTTACCCTTTACATTCAAAAATATCTCATATCGTGGCGTCTTGATGTTCTTCTGCATATCCTCCGGCAGAAACAGTGCAATCTTTATATAACCGCTTAGGTTCTGAACACGTAAAAGCATGTCATATCTTGGCACCATTTTTTTCGTTACCTTGCTACTCCACCAGCTTTTTTCTGTTTTCTCGATTTCGGTTTTCCCTTTTTCCATCATCTCTTTGGTAGCCGGCAGCGCTCTCAGCTTTCTCAGTTCATCCTTTCTCATTTGCACCGCCTCCCATCTACACGGTAGAATACATCTGGTAAAAACTCTTTCCCGTCTATCTCATAGGCTCCGGCCTCTGTTATGACTCCTGCCTTGCCCTCTTTTAGTAAAAAGATTGTAGCCCCAAGTGCTCCCGCTGCCTTCGGATTCTTTCCGCGTACAATTACGATTCCGTCTTTTTCTGCTGTACCGGAATTCTTCACCACGTGACTGCTGTACTTTCGCTCCGGATGCTCCTGTAGCCACCTGCACTCCAGTGCTCCGAGCTGCTGTAGTGTAATCTCTTTCAGGATTGTCATCTCCGTACAGGATATTTTATTGCATCCGTCCTCGTGTACGTCCCCGCCGGCGTTTACTACACAATACCTGTCATCTTTCCCTCTGTACCATGTAAGCACTTCGATAGGCTCCTCCACGCAGTGAAATCCAGTACTGGCACACTTTGCTGTGCTTTCTTTGTAGGTTTTTCCGACCTCGTATTTATAACTCCCTTTTCCTCTTGTGCATATTAAGTCCTTGTTAAATCCTTTATATGCTATCAATCACTTCACCCCCATGTAATATTCTGTGATGATCTTCTTGGCCTGCCCCATGCCCGGAATGCCAAGGGTTACTCTCGGAGCTGAAATCCCCGCTGCCTTTATGATGTCCTTGTCTACATCCTTCGCATTGGCAAAGCTCCACTTTAAGAGCGCTGCAATGCATCCGCGCAAGGTCTTCCCTTTTCTGCGTACCGCCAATGCCATCTCCGGTACCTCTAAACAGCGCGCACGGATATACTGCACCCAGTCCTTCATGATTTCATACGGCTTAAGCTCCGCTTCTTCTACATCAAGCTTTCCGTTTGCTGCCATGATCGGGCCGCACAGCTCCTTTGTAAGCCCGTCGATATAATCATCTGCTTCCTCAACATCGATTCCGTTTTCCTTGGCCAGCTCATATATTGCATCTGTATCTCCTTTGGCCAGCTGTTCCGCTGCCACTCCATTCAGTTCTTCTGCGGAGTCAAACTCTCCAAAATTATCAAACATCTTTGTCCTCCTTGATATTTTCAATGAACCCTTTCTTTTTCATCATGTTTGCGCTTATCTCGAACGCAATCCGGTTCTCCTGTGTCCCATCTTCCAGTCTCTTTCTATATGCCCTGCTCTGGTATCGTCCCTCAATCTCAATGATTCTTCCCTCTTTGTATTTCTGCACTTTTTCTGCTACCGGTCCCCATGTAACAACCGGAACAAACGAATAAAATCCTTCCGCAAATGCTGACGGTACCTTCAATATCACATCCGAAATTCGTTTTCCTTTGTGCGATTCACGTAAAAACGGATTGTTTGCAATGATTCCGGTCAAATGTACAGTATTCTGAATTTCTGCGTGCTCCGCTGCCGGAGCTACATAATCAGCCAACACAAATACCTTGCATTTCCCTGTTTTCACGTCCCTGTGTGTCTGCATCCTGCCCTGAACAATCACCTTTTCCCCCGGCAGTAAATCGAAAACCTTTCTTCCTTCCCATTCCCAAAATGCATCCCAGGGTGCCATAACCATAACCATGTCCATGCATCCGCTTTCGCGCGGAATTTTAATCGTTACCGTATACAACGATTTGTTGTATATCTTCTTCGTGTGATTCGATCGGCTGTTCAGATACCCTACCAGCCCCACTCTGTTTTCATCCATTTTCCAATCTTCTCCTTATTTCTCCTTCGAGCCATCCTTTATACTCGTGCTTTGTTTGAATGTTGCTCTGCAGTACGCACGACTTCTCTTCAATTTTCATCCACAGCTCCTTATTTGCCACTTCCTTCCCCCGCGTAGTCTTCCAGTCATTTTTCTTCCACTCCGTCAGGTTCTCTACCGCTGCCAAATATCCGTTTTCAGCATAAATGCAGATTTCGCACGGTTCTTTTATTCTCTCCATTGCATCTGCAAGAATCTGTAGCTGTGCCTGATTTGCTGTCGCTTCTTTTATCGCGATTTCCTTTGTAACCGTTGCCGGTCCTTTTGAAGTGATAGCCTCCAGAATATAGATTCCTATACCATCCTGCGGCTTTGGTGACCGGTTCGATGTCGCAATATAGATATTTACCCGTTTCATTCTTCCTCCTCTGTGCTAATCCGTACAATATGCCCGTCGTTTATGTCCACACGCAATCCATATTGATACAGTACCAGAAGGTCAAATATCGTATACTTATCCATCTCTATCCCCCTTTCCCAGTTTCTTATCTAGTTTTACCTCTGTATACCCAAAGTAGCTTTCGCCTGTATATGGGTTGACTCCGCTATAAACCGTGTCAACATCTATGTAGTATCCATCCGATGGCTCCGGTCCTTTTTCCAAAATCCTCCGCATAGTGCGTCTCGTGTACTCTTTTACCTCCGGCTCCGGCCGGATCAGATTTCTGCTCGATGATACCGCCAATAGTTTCTTCTTGTCCTCAGTGTCAAATAGTGACAGCTGCTCTTCGACCTCCTCCGGTTGCTTGACCAGATATGATGCCAAATCCCGGAACTCTCCCTGCTTATACATCGGTGTCAGATTTACCGGATTCTTCCATGCGGATGCAATCAGCTTGTCCGTATCCTGAATCCGGTTGATAACCATGTGTATGTGGATGCCTCCCCGCTCTCCGATTTCCATGCGGTAAATAAATTTCAATGGAGCTCCCCTCGCCTTGTATGCCGTCCGGAGCTTTCTGAACATCGTCTGCATTTCCTTCTTGATCTGTTCCACCGGCGGCCGGATACCCTTCGGATATTTCAGCGTTGTCCACAGGTCCCCTTCGTCAAAGTTGGCCCGCATGAGCCTCCACATTTTCTTCTCCCGGTTATGCTGGTTCTGCTTTTGAATCTGCTCCGGTGTCGGCTTTTCCCGCTTGGCTCTCTTTTCGCCCTTCGCCCCGTAGTTCCCTGCATACGAATACTCATAGTCTGTACTTCTCTTAAAGCTGTATTTTTTCAGTCTATACATCTTGTACCCTGTACCTAACTTTAATATGTTTATAGAGTTACGAAAACGCGCCCTCCGTCATTGCAAAACTTGACTTTTCCGCGCGTTTGTGGTACAGTATTTCTAGATGATGTACCACAACATCTTGTTCTTCACGAGTCAACCGGTTGCCGCCGGTTGGCTCATTTTTTCTTTTCTGTATTTTCTCTGTGCCTCTTCCAGTTCTTTGGCTATCTTCAGGCCGCTCTCCGTGTTGTAATACAGGTTTCCTTCTGAATCCTTATAATAGATAAAGATATGGTTTCCATTTTGTATCCTGTGAACCTCTACCGCCTGGTTCGGCGGTGTTGATTCCGGAAAGCTCTGCGCCTCCTGCAGTTGCACCGGTGCAATTTTCATTTTTCTCCCTTCCTTCATCGTCCTGCGGCGTGACGACCGCAGGACGGTATCACCATAACGACAAACCACGTAATATGCTGTTGGAGGTACCTCTCGCGTTATCCATTTCCCGGTGGTCCCCGTTGTCGCATACGTTTCCTTCTTTCCTGGCGTATGTATACCGTGTTTGTGACTTTTCACATTAAAAAATCACGAAAACCTGTTGACCATCCATGCACATTCCGGCAGGTGCACTCGCCGCCATGTCTCCCACGGTATCCTGAGATGTCTTTCGGCTTGCCATCGTCAGTGCGCCGGTCGCCATCCGTGCGCATACGGAGCTTTTGATACTCCGTTTCGGCTTTCTCCTTTGTTTATACTTCTCTTTCCAGCATCCGAATCACCACTGAACTAATTCCCATGCCCGCAAGTCCTATGCCAAACTGAATTACGGCTTGTCCTGCACTGATGCTCTCGGTTTCCAGCTCTCCTGCGGTACCGATTACTCTCAGGAAACAAATCATTCCGCATATAAACGCTGCAAATAATGCAATCTTCTTGCGTTTGCTCATCCTGCTTGTCCTCTCTGCCGGTTTCCCGGCGCTACTCTGTTTTCTTCTGTTCCTCCATCTGCTTCTGATGCCATCTCAGCTCTATGTTATAGCTGATTTGTGCAAGCTCCTTGAGCAACTGCTTCCGGACTTCCGGCGGCTGGATGCAGTCATCATGAATTCTCACAACTGCATGACCCGGATCATGGTATACTTTTACTACTGCCATAGGCTGCTCCTTCCTGCTTTTGTTTCAAGCTATGTGCTATGTGGAATGTCCTATGTATCAATGAGTAATCCTATATTTTAGGATTGCTCAGGCACAAAAATAAAATCCATAGGTATTCCGGATAACTGACTAATAATCCTAAGTTGAGACACATTTGGTTCTGACTTTCCCTTTTCCCAATTACATACTGTTGAAACATCAACCCCTAATCGTTCCGCCATTTCTCTTTGGTTCATATTTGCATTTACTCTTGCTGCAGCAATACTAATTTTCGGCATTATATTTATCATTTTTATTTCCTCCTTATGCGCCTAGTATAATCCTAAAAAATAGGATTGTCAATACATTTTTTTATTTTTTTCGGATTATTATTGAATTTAATCCTATTTTGTAGTATGCTGAACTTAATAGGAGGTGTTTATCATGACAGACGAAGATCAAAAAAGAATTTTTTCAAAGAATTTGAATTACTATATTAGTCAGTCAGACAAACAGCAAAAAGAAATAGCAAAGTTACTCGGATACAGCCCAACCACTTTCAATACATGGTGTGTCGGTAAAATTATTCCTAGTACTGGCAAGATTCAAAAAATAGCTGATTTCTTTGGTATAAGTAAATCTGACTTGTTAGACGAACATTCAGATGATTCATATTATCTTGATGCAGCTACAGCAAAAAAAGCACAGGAAATTTTTAGTAACAAAGACCTTGCTCTCTTATTCGATGCGGCTATTGATGCATCGCCTGAAGACATACAAACCGTTCACCAAATGCTCTTAGCGTTAAAGCGAAAAGAAGCAAGGGGGAATACGAATGACATATGATGTATTTGTACAGTACATTGACTTTAAGACCGGAAAGGTCGCAGAGGCCGTCACAAAGAATGAGGACGGAAGCTATACTGTTTTTCTGAATTCACGGTTGAATCAAGAGCGATTATGCGAAGCATATCTTCATGCTCTGAAACACATCAACAATTGCGACTTTGCTTCGAATTGCTCGGCTGATCAGATTGAAGCGTTCAGTCATTGCACTGAATAAGGAGGTTTTATGTCCAATAATACCAAAGATAGAATCTATGATATTGTAATCTGCTTACTTGCTCTCTTATCTGTAATATTTGCAATCCTTGATCTGACCAAAGGGTTAACAGGTTTTTTATATTGGGCTGATATCGTTGTATATGGTATTTTTATTATTGACTATTTTGTTCGACTCGTTATTTCTGAATCAAAAAAAGAATTCTTTAAAGCCAACATAGTCGACCTTATTGCAATTCTTCCTTTTAATTCGGCTTTCCGTTCACTGAGAGTGTTAAAATTTACCAAATTGTTAAAACTTACGAAAGCTTCACGCCTTATTCGTGTCTTTTCTGTCTCAGCGAGAGTTTTTTCAAAGGCCAAACGTTTCTTTAATACAAATGGTCTTAAGTATGTCATAACACTTACAGTATTTTCAATTCTTGGTGGTACAATCGGAATGACCATTTTAGAAGAAATGTCTTTTTACGATGCTCTCTGGTGGTCATTCGTAACAGCAACAACCGTTGGATACGGTGATTTATCTCCTGCCTCCTCCGGAGGTCGTATTATTGCTGCAGTTCTTATGTTGGTCGGAATTGGATTAATAGGTTCTTTAACAAGCAGTATCACTTCTTACTTTCTTAATGCAGAAAAACAGGAGGCGAATTCTGAAAAGGTTAAAATGGCTCTTTTGCTTTATGATTCATTGAATGATGCAGAAAAAGAAGAATTCCATAAATCTATAAAATGATTTTGAAAAACCAAAGGAGGAATGACAATGAATGAATTTCTTATTACATTATTTTTTGGCTGGTTAGGTATACATAAATTTATGCAAAAGAAAATCGGTATTGGTGTTGTTTACTTGTTTACCTATGGATTGTTCGGTATCGGCTGGTTGTATGATGTCATTACCTCTTTTCAGAAAATGCAGCATCCTACTTCAACATCACAAAAACCTCTTCATGTTAATAAAAACCCTATTATTGAAAATACTGATTTTGATTCCTCATTTGATGATGACGAAGAACCTGAAGAACCTGAAAATCCAAACAGGATACAATTTTCTGTTGCCGGCGTTACATTTAACAACGATGACGGCTCATCCAGGCAAGAATTTTTGAAATATTTTTTTGAACACAGAGGCTACTCAAGGAGAGATGTTCGATTTGTAAAGTATTTGTACGAAGGGGAAAATGCAGTTTACGTCTACGTCAAAGATAAGCTTATCGGCAATGTTCCGAAAGAATATGCTTCTCGTGTTGTAGATAATCTCGATACCCTCACTGTGTATCACCTTAGAATCAAGCAAAACAGAAAAGGTATATACTATTCCATAATTGACATATTACTCAATAATTCTGCTCTATAGGAGGTGTAATTCATTCCGTTTGAAACGGATGATAACCTGCTGGAAAGAAATAACTGCAGAACAAAAGAAGGTGGCAGTCATTAACTGTCAACCTTCTTTTATTCAAATATTCTCAATATACCCTGCAAATTATTATACGTAATTATACGTATTTCTTATTGACATACGTATAATTACGTGTTATAATGTATTTATAGATGAGGAAAGGAGATACAAAAGATGCCAATGTCATCTACACAGATGATTAAGTTACTACAGAAAAATGGTTTCGTAATCATCAGTCAGAACGGTTCACATGTTAAGCTTAAGAATTTTGAAACAAACAAAACCGTAATTGTTCCTTATCACTCCAAAGACCTTAAGAAAGGACTGGAGCAAGCAATTTTAAAACAGGCTGGGTTGAAATAACCCAGCCACACTAATGGAGGTATCAAATGAACAAAATTTTTTATCCAGCTATTTTTCACAAGGCAGACGAGGGCGGCTTTTGGATTTCCTTTCCTGATTTCCCGGAATGTATGACTCAGGGTGATGAAATACAGGATGCATACGAAATGGCATCAGATGCTCTTGGACTTGCCATTGTATCAAGACAAGGAAACAACGAACCGCTTCCAACTCCTTCAGAGCCATGTGCCATTTCATTGGAACCAGATGCTTTCTGTGTTGCGATTGAGTTTGATTGGCTTTCATATCAGCGCAGGCACAACTCCAAGGCAGTAAAGAAAACCCTTACTATTCCGGAATGGTTAAACGAGGCCGCCATTGCCATGAATATTAATTTTTCCCAAGTGCTACAGGAGGCATTGATTCAAAAAGTAGGTAAGCCGTTGTAAAATTAATCTCTTGTATACGAAGTGCAACTTGCAAAGTTTGCTGTACTAATTCAATAATAACAAACGCCCCGGTGCGCCAACACCGGGGTTCTAACATATTGTCACTTGGAAGTGCAATACTCTCACCACTTGTATTATAGCACTTCCTTCTTAGGCTGTCACGCATTTTTAAGAAAGGAGTGCTATTTTTATGCCGTACTGCGCTTATCTCAGAAAATCCCGTGCTGATATGGAAGCTGAGGCACGCGGAGAGGGTGAAACACTCGCCCGTCACCAGAAGCGGATTGAGGAACTGGCCGAGCGGATGCACATTGACCTTCCTCCGGAGAATTTTTTCCGTGAGATTGTTTCCGGTGAAACCATTGCAGCGCGCCCTGTGATGCAGGAGCTGCTACGTCAGGTGGAAGCCGGTAGGTGGGACGGTGTCCTCGTGGTCGAGGTTGAGCGTCTGGCACGCGGTGATACGATGGACCAAGGACAGGTTGCCAAAAGTTTTAAGTTGAACGGCACCAAGATTATAACTCCCGCCAAAACGTATGATCCGAACAATGAGTTCGATGAGGAGTATTTTGAGTTCGGTCTTTTTATGTCCCGTCGCGAATACAAAACCATCCGTCGCCGTATGAATGCCGGACGTATCTCTGCTGCCAAAGAAGGAAAGTTTATCGGAGCCGCTGCCCCGTATGGGTATAAGAAATACAAGCTCGAGAAGGACAAAGGATATTCGCTTGAGCCTGTCCCTGAAGAAGCTGAAGTTATCCGTCTGATATTTGAATGGTACACGCGCGGCGATGAAACAGGCAAGCGCCTCGGCATGCCGTCCATCTGTCACAAGTTGGATGATATGCACATCCACCCACGAACCGGTGAGCACTGGTCCAGATATACCATTAAGGACATTCTTGTGAATCCTGTCTACATTGGGAAAGTGCGCTGGGGATATAAAAAAGAAACCAAGACCTATATCGATGGGAAAATCAAGAAAACGCGAAGGAAAAAGGCCGGGGATTTTATCCTGTGTGACGGCATCCACGAAGCTATCATTGATGATGTTACCTTTGCGCTCGCATCAAAGATGATGAAGGTCAATGCAAAGTCAACCAGTACATCGAAAAGACCTATGCAGAACCCGCTCAGCGGCCTCGTATACTGTCGTAAATGCGGTACCCTTATGAACCGCCTATCTGCAACAAAAAAGACGCCGTATTCATTCCTGAAGTGTCCGAACTATCTCTGTGATAACGTATCTGCCCCGCTTGATTTGATTGAGTCAGAAGTGCTTAGACATCTGAAAGAATGGTGTGATAGTTACGAGCTCGAGCTTCCGGAACCGGAGCTTCCTGATACGCTCAAAACGCTTAGAATACAAATCGAAGCTGAGGAAAAGAGAAAAGACACGCTTGAGCTGCAGCTAACCCGCACCTACGACCTGCTGGAGCAGGGCTTGTACACTCAGGAAATCTTCCGCAAGCGTAACAGTGGATTGCTTGGCCAGATTGCAGAAGCCGAAAGAAACATCCTGCAGATGAGCTCCCAGTACACCGCTATGTCCGATGCCGTACATGCACGCACAGAGTTTGTTCCGACGGTCCGTCACATTCTGGAAGCCTACCCTCTCACTGAGGATGCGGTTGAGAAAAATGAAATGCTGCGCCGTGTTATCAGCAAAGCTACATACGAAAAAAGCACCCCAAACCGCCGCGGCAACAGGGATGCAATTACTTTTGATATTGATATTTTTCCTTTATTGTGATTACCTTTAAGAATAGTGGGGCTGTGTATAGCCCCACTCATACGTCATCAGAAGCACATAATCCGTCACCTGTCCGATTGCCCCATAGTCATGTGCCTCATACAAAAGACCTCTCTGGTCAGCTGAGGTCTTCGGTGCCAGTGCAGTAATCAGAAGAAAACCCTCCGCGGCCAGACGTTCCTTTAGCTCCTGCAAAAATTGCACATATGCCTCGCGTTCCTCAGGAAAAACATACTCAAAATCCACATCCAGCCCGTAATATCCCTTTTCCCGGAGTGTCGTAAGAATCCTGTCGTACAACCGGTTGCGTGCCTCCGCATTTGCAAAAATCGCAGAGGATAATTCATTGCTGAATGTCCCTGCAGGCGATAAGGTTGACAAAAGCATAATCGGCGCCACCTCATACTCCCCGGCAATCTGAATCAGCTCCTCATCCTCCGGCACAACCAGGTCGCCCTCCGGAGTGAAGCCGTACGTAAAAATCGTAAGAAACGAAAGGTAGGGAAGCGTTTTGCGAAGCAAATTCCGGTTCACAGAAGGGTACGTATATCCATTCACAAGAATCTCACGCCGGTTTTCCTGTCCCTCATACGAAAGTACTATGGTCTCTCCCGGGTATAAAATATCCCGTCCGATGAAAGACGGGTTATTTGCCAGAAGCTGTTTTTTATCAATTCCGGATTGTGCCGAAATCAAAGACAGGGTGTCTCCTTCGGCTACCGTATACACCTCTGAGGGCGTAAGAATCAATAATGCCTGTCCCGGTACAAGTACCGAATCAGGCATTAATGCATTATCCATTCGGATACGTTCCACGCTGCTTTGTTTTTCATTTGCAATACGTGCAATTGTATCCCCTTCCTTTACAACATAAATCAACATATGAGTTCCCGGCTTTTTGTATATCCTATGCGAAAAAACGCAATCCGTTACTTTTTCCAGGCATTTCGAAGAAGCTCCGGCTCCCGTTCCAGATGGGCATAGTCATTCAGCCTCTCCAACGAAAACAATCCGGTTTCCTTTGAATAGGAAAGCTCTGTTATACTGCAGTGCTCCAGACCATCCGCAAACAACAGCATCTGCTCTGCGCCGATGCCAAGGAGACCTGCCGTCAGGGCACGAATCACACCGCCATGCGTTACAAATACTACATACTCAGCCCCGAACCGAATTGCTTCCTCCACAACTCTTTTCGCCCGTTCAAAAACCTCCGTCGGACATTCACCGCCCGGAATTCGCAAATCCCGGACCTTTCTCTTTTTTGCCTCATAATAATCCGCATATTCCACTTTCGTCAGAGCATCAGCCTTCCCGGTTAAATCACCAAAGGAAATCTCATTTAAATCCTCCCGCTCTAAAAACCCGGAATGCTCCCCAAACAAAATTGCAGCGGTCTGCTTAGCACGAAGCAAACCGCTGGTATAAATCAGCTCAGGACAAAATCCGCGGAATCTTTCGGAAAGAAGCGCAGCCTGACGCCTTCCCTCCTCCGACAAATCCACATCCACATTACAGAGCGGGCTACTCTGTCTTCCATGCCGAATCAATAACAAACGCATAACCGTCTCCTGTCATTTTTTAGCTGTTTTCACCGCGCCATCCGTAAAATGCTCTTCTACATACCGGTCAAATTCCCGAAGGTCTTCCTGCGTCACCGGTCCCCAGTAATCAATCCTGCATTCCAGCTTTGCAAACGGAAGCGGAAGACGGTATTTATCCCATCGCCACGGAAGCGCCAGCATTCCCTTCTTGGAAAACCGTGCATACGCAAAGCCTTTTTCTGCCTCATGTGCGAGCATAAACAAGAGTCTCTTCGGCTTATGATACGGTCCGCTCGGTCCGTCCAGCGCTGCCGCAAGAATCATCCCCTCTTCTTTGCTCTTTTGCCTTAAATCACGCATAAAGGAACGCATCTCCATCCCGTCCGGAAGTCGCATCGGTTTGGCTCCGTACTTTCGAATCATATCGGAGATATAATCTCCCCGGCGTTCTTTCGTAACAATTACATTTACCGACATTCCTCTTTTCTGAAGTTCGCGTAAAATCAACTGAAAGCTGTAGCTGTCCTCGTGCCAGAAGCCTATCATCCGGTTCATCTGAACCTCCTCCAGACCGGTCAGCTGAAGCCGTGCCGTCTTCGCCACAAACTCAATATAAAGGTGCCAGGTTGTCACCATGAACCCTTCTGTCAGATTCCGCAAGAATTTCGGAAAATGCTTTGCCAATGGTTGAAGATTCATACTGCTGTCTCTCTTTCGTCTTCTTTCCTACTGCCGGATAAAAGCTCTCGCAAAAACATAATTTCATTACATTTTTCCAGGCAACTTCTCCAAGCATACTAATCAGTATACTACAAAAAAGAATATTTGTCAAAAAAAGACAGGCATAATTTGAAACGCCCTTAGAACTATTCTGCGTCTACTTCACCATATTTTTTTACAAGCTTGTCAATCGTACCATCAGAAAGCATTCTGTTTAACGTCTCATTAACCTTATCTAACAGCTCCTTGTTCCCCTTCTGAACTGCAATTCCGTATTCCTCGGAACCGAATGCTTCATTGTCATATACAACCTTCAGCCCCTCGTTGTCGCCAATGTAGCTGAGCGCAGTCGCGGAGTCAATCACAACTACGTCGCACTTACCATTTATCAGCTCCATCACAGCCTCAGTACCCTTCTTGAAGGCCTCGTACTTATAACCGAGCTTTCTTACACAGGTTTCTCCGGTGTAGCCCTGGATAACGACAATCTTTTTATCTTCCATATCGGAAGCCTTTGCGATGGCCGAGTCTTCCTTAACAATCATAACCTGAGTTGCCACAAAATACGGAACAGAGAAATCAACCTCCTCTGCACGCTCCTTATCAATCGTCATACCGGAAGCTACAATATCGACCTGACCATTCTGAAGTGCAATCAGCGTAGAGTCAAATTCCATGTTCTCTACCTTTGGCTCCAGGCCCATATCCTCTG
>CALZBV010000042.1 GCA_945622055.1 uncultured Clostridia bacterium | reverse complement strand
GTGCGCCCTTCTCCTTACGGAAGCACGGAGAATAGCTGGTAAGCGTATACGGAAGCTCTTCTTCCGGAAGAATGGTATCGATGAACTTACCAATCATGGAATGTTCACTCGTTCCGATCAGGTATAAGTCCTCACCCTCAATCTTGTACATCATGGCATCCATTTCTGCAAAGCTCATTACACCGGTTACAACGTTGCTGCGGATCATAAACGGCGGGATGCAGTAGGTAAATCCACGTTCAATCATGAAATCCCTTGCATAAGAAATGATTGCGGAGTGAAGTCTTGCGATGTCACCCATCAGATAATAGAAGCCATTTCCTGCCACCTTTCTTGCAGCGTCCAAATCAATTCCGTTTAATCTTTCCATAATCTCAGTATGATACGGAATCTCAAAATCCGGAACCACCGGCTCACCGTAGCGCTGAACCTCAACATTCTCGCTGTCATCCTTACCAATCGGAACGCTCGGATCAATGATGTTCGGAATCGTCATCATAATCTTTAATACCTTCTCGGAAAGCTCTGCCTCCTTTGCCTCAAGCTCAGCAAGACGAACTGCAGACTCCTCTACCTGCTTCTTCTTTTCCGCAGCTTCTTCCTTTAAGCCCTTAGCCATCAGACCGCCGATTTCCTTGGAAATACGCTTTCTGTCTGCACGAAGACCATCTGCCTCCTGCTGCGTGGCACGTGCCTGCTTGTCCAGCTCGATTACCTCATCCACGAGCGGCAGCTTGCTGTCCTGAAACTTGTTACGAATGTTCTGCTTTACAATCTCCGGATTCTCTCTGACAAATTTTAAATCCAACATTTTAGTTCCTCCTTGTAAAAATTGGTAGTTGTATATGGGATAATCAGATGAAAAAATCCCATATGTACTGTTTGTTACATATGGGACGAATCTATCCGCGGTGCCACCCAATTTGCCGGAAACGGCCTCTCTGTCACGCTGTATGGGGCGTTCCCCCGGGCTTTCACCCGCGACTCCAAAGGTGGAAAGATTTTCTTACCTGTCTGCTCACACCAGCCGCAGACTCTCTGAAAGGAATCAAAAACCGAAGCCTTTATCACTGCCGTTTCCTACATTATAGCTCACGTTAATTCAGAATGCAAGTATCCGGAACAGTTTTTCCACAGAAACATTTTATGCACTACTCTTTTTCCGGAAACTATGTTATACTATCTCTGCGGTAGCAAAACTACCCCTGACATCATAAGGGAGCTTTCGTTCCCGGAAAGAAGGAATTATGGCATTTGACGGACTTATGACCGCCGCTCTCGTAAAGGAGCTTTCCGATACGCTGACCGGTGGCAGAATCATAAAGATTGCACAGCCGGAAAAGGATGAACTCCAGCTGCAGATTAAAAATTATAACACCTACAAGCTGCTTATTTCAGCAGATGCCTCCCTACCGCTTCTGTATCTGACGGAGGACGGAAAGCAGAGCCCGTTGAACGCACCGAATTTTTGTATGCTGCTTCGAAAGCATTTTAACAGTGCCCGTATTCTCTCGATTACCCAGCCGGGGCTGGAACGTATCGTGGACTTTACCATTGAGCACCTGAACGAAATGGGTGATGTCTGCCAAAAGCACCTTCTGGTAGAGCTCATGGGAAAGCACAGCAATATTATTCTTGCAGATGATACGAACACCATTTTGGATGCAATCAAGCGTGTTTCCGGCATGGTCAGCTCTGTCCGGGAGGTTCTGCCGGGACGCCCGTACTTTATTCCGCAGACACAGGAGAAACTAAACCCGCTTACCGCTGATTTTGACGCGTTTCTGTCCATCAAAAAAAAGCCGGTGCCGCTTGCAAAGGCGCTCTACTCTACCTTTACCGGTCTTTCCCCGCAGATTGCAAATGAGCTCTGTCATCGTGCCGGGCTTTCACAGGAGCTGCCGGCCGCTGAAATCGAGGAGGACCATCTGCAGCATCTGTTCCACGTTTTCACAGCGTTATGTGCCGATGTAACAGAAGGCCGCTTTACCCCGATTCTGGTCATGAAAGGGAAAGAGCCTGTAGCCTTTTCTCCGGTTTCTCTTACGATGTATGAGGGCGGAGCCTTTGAAATTCAGGAATTCACCTCAGCTTCTGCCCTGTTGCAAACCTTTTATGCCGGTAAAAACGCCATTACCCGCATCCGTCAGCGTTCCTCTGATTTACGCCGTGTGCTTTCCACTGCCCTCGAACGTGAAGTGAAAAAATACGATTTGCAGACCAAACAGTTAAAGGATACCGAGTCCCGCGACAAATACAAGGTATACGGCGAGCTGCTGACCGCCTTTGGCTATAGCGCAGCCCCGGGGGATAAGGAAATCACCGTTACAAACTACTATACGAATGAGCCGTTAACAATTCCGCTCGATCCGCAATTATCTGCCGTTGAAAATGCGAAACGGTACTTTGACCGCTACAGTAAATTAAAGCGTACCTACGAGGCGCTTTCCGTACAGCTTACGGAAACCCGCTCAGCGATTTTGCATCTGGAATCCATAAAAAATGCACTGGAAATCGCCAGAACCGAAGACGACCTGGTACAAATCAAGGCAGAGCTCACAGATTTCGGTTATTTAAAAAAGCACCACGCTCCGACCCAAAAGACCGGAAAAGGAAAGAAGGAAAAGAAGGCTCGTATCAATTCCAAACCGCTTCACTACAAAACGGAAGACGGGTTCGACCTGTATGTCGGAAAAAACAACTACCAGAACGATTTTCTCACCTTTGAATTTGCCAATGGTGGGGACTGGTGGTTCCACGCAAAGGATTGCGCCGGATCCCATGTAGTATTAAAAGCCGACGGACGAGAGATTCCGGATTATGTTTTTGAAGCAGCCGGTGCACTTGCTGCCTTTTATTCCAAAAACCGCGAAGCAGGAAAGGTCGAGGTGGATTATATTGAACGAAAGCATGTCAAAAAGCCGAACGGCGCAAAACCGGGCTTTGTCGTTTATTACACCAATTTTTCTCTGGTGGCAACCGCAGACCTTTCGGGACTTACCGAAATCAATGATTAGAAATGAATGCTGACAAAATGGCGGGACTCATAGCTCATATCCGTCACACGGGAGGTACCTTATGCGATTATCCGATACCCATACACATACACGTTTTTCCACAGATTCCAAGGCCGAACCGGCAGAGCTGCTCTCCGCTGCCTCGGCACAGGGGCTTTCTTATCTATGTTTTACCGACCACATGGATTTGGATTTTCCGGGAGATGCCACGCAGTTTGTCTTTGATACAGACCAGTATTTCCGTGAGCTTCTTCCGCTTAAGGAACAGACCAAAGGAAAGAAAACCTCTCTTCTCATCGGAATTGAAATGGGACTCAGACCGGGACGGCCGGATTTGCGTGCACAGATTGATACACTTCTTTCTGAAAAGCCTTATGATTTTGTTCTCGGTTCTACCCACATTGTCGATGAAATGGACCCCTATGAGCCGGAATACTGGAGCTTTTCGGGCGACCGCCTGCTCCGCTATTTCGAAACAGTGTATGAAAACACAAAGGAACACACAAATTTTGACAGCTTAGCTCATCTTGACTATATTATACGCTACATGCCGGAAAAGGAAGGCTTTGCGCGCGATTATCGCGTTGCCGATTATGAAAATCTTTTAGAGGAAACGCTTCGTCTGATTGCCACCCGCGGCCAGGCACTCGAGCTTAACACCGCAGGTCTTCGTAAGGGACTTCCGTTCGTACATCCGAAAAAAGAGCTTCTGCTTCGTTTTAAAGAGCTGGGCGGAGAATACGTCACGCTTGGTTCAGATGCACATGCTGCAAAAGATGTCGGTGCGGACATAAAAACAGCCGCAGAAGTACTGCACTCCTGCGGCTATTCCGGCTATACCGTTTACAAGGAAAGAAAACCGATGGTTCTTCCTCTTTCTGCTACATAATTACCGTTTGTTTGTCTCATCAACACGCGACAGCTTCATCTCATGAAGCGTAAGTCCGCCAAGTGCAAAGAACAGGCGGATTGCAGAATAATGAGAGAAGAAATAAGTAGTTCCGGAGAACGATACCGGCTTGCCTTCCGTTCCGTTCCAGGTAAAGGATGCAACTGCGGTTCCCATCGAAAATACGGTAACCGGCATCTGTGCCAGTGCTCCTGCCTCGGAGGAAGCGGTCATCGTAATCTCGTATGTTCCCGGCTCCTCAACCTCTAAGGTAAAGCAATACTCACTTCCTGTTGAAGCCTTAACCTTGCTTAAATCAATCACCGCTTCATCTGCAAGATAGAAAACCTCGGTATCTTCCTGTGCCTTTACGGTTCCCTCCGGTACATTGAGAAGTGTTACCTTCTCCTCCGTTCCCATAACACGCTCTAAGGCATGGGTATGAAGCAGGAATTCACAAATATCCGCAGCATTTCTCTGAAGCTCCGCACGCGTAAGCTTATTGCTCTCCAGCTCATTAAGGGTATTATCGTCATTCTCCCAGCCCTTTGCACATACCATGTAAATGTCGTTTCTGGCACGGGCCATCGCTGCAAGATTGGAAGTCTTTCCCTCCTCCTCACCACGGTTGTTCACCATAGCCCACCAGTCGGTCATGGTAATTCCGCAAAAACCCCATTCCTTACGGAGAATGATATGGTTCAGGTCGAAATTACCGGCTGTCCAGAGGCCGTTCACCGGTCCGTACGTTGTCATCACGGAGGTTGCTCCGCCCTCCTTAACGGCAATCTCAAAGCCCTTCAGATAAATCTCACGAAGCGCACGTTCGGAAATAATTCCCTCCGCATAATGACGCTTTGTTTCCTGATTGTTTGCACAGAAATGCTTAATCGTTCCGGTCACGCCGGCCGTATGCATTCCCTTCAGTTCTGCTGCCGCTATTTTACCGGTCAGAAACGGGTCCTCGGAGAAGTACTCAAAGTTACGTCCGTTCAACGGATGACGATGAATATTCATACCCGGTCCAAGCAGACAATCTATGCGGTTTGCCTGCATCTCAAGTCCAAGGCAGGAAAACAGCCCGGTCAGAAGCTCACAGTTAAAGGTTGCTGCAATCAGTGTCCCGTTCGGAAGACTGAACGCAGTCGTACCGCAGTCCATTCTCATTCCGGAAGGACCATCCGAGCAACAGCCTGCCGGAATTCCAAGCTCCACCAACGGATCCGACACACCGCCAAAGGCAGCGGCCGTTCCCGGTGTTACGCGCGGGCTTCCCATTCCTTCACCACGAATGATACAGGTAAGATCATAGTCCGTCATCTGGGCAATGAACTCATCCATTGTATTCTTCTTGTTGTATACATCCGAAAGCTTAATTCCACGGTCTCCCGTATACGCAAGCTCCTTCGGCATATTCTCTGCTCTTCTGGCTGCTTCGTCCACTTTGGAAAGAGGCGTGTCCTCTTCTCCCGGAATCAGTTCTGTTCCGCTTACCACCGGCTTTACACGCTTCATCGGAAGCACCGGCGCCATTGCCTGCGTACAGGTTTCGGTTACAATCGTTTCGTTACATACAAACGTATGGCAGCCTTCTGCACTTCGTACATCCGTGCCTGCATAAAACTGATAAGCTCCTGCCTCCAGTACATAGCAGTACGGATGTCCGGTCACGCCGGAATCATCATAGGATGCGATAGACGCCATCGTCACCGGAATTACCAGCGTCTGTGCCTCTCCGGGTGCAAGCTCTCTTGTCTTTGCAAACCCGCACAATACACGGGATGCCTTTCCGAGAAGCCCCTGCGGGCACTGAGCATAAAGCTGGACTACCTCTTTTCCGCGGTAATTGCCGGTATTGGTTACGGAAACCGTAAATTCAAATCCATCGGCCGTCTCCGTAACACCGGCCGTCTTTACCGTAAATGTAGTATAAGACAGACCGAAACCAAACGGATACAGTACCTTATCCTTCGCAAAGGTCTCAAACCAGCGGTAGCCGACATAAATATCCTCACAATAAAAATTCCTGGTCAGGCTTCCGAAATTCTTATCTGACGGATAATCCTCCACACAGCCTGCAATGGTGTCCGGAAGCTTACCGGAAGGGCTGACTTTTCCGGTAAGTACCGCAGCCGTACCGGTACCGCCGACCATTCCGCCCTGCCATACATACAATATACTGTCCGGTGCAATGCGCTCAAACTCCCGCATATCAATGATATTTCCAACATTTAACAGTACTATCATGCGGTCAAAGCCGGCCCGCACCTTTTCCAGCATATCAATTTCTTTTTCGGTAAGAAGATACGAACCCGCCTCATACGTACTGTCCTTATCTTCTCCGGCCGTTCTTCCGATGACTACAACCGCACAGCTGCTTTCCTTTGCAGCTGTCTGAACAATCTCCTCCGTAAGAGGCATCTCCTCCTGAGCCCATGGCTCTCCTCCCCAGCCGGTTCCAATATTATACGGATTCTCCTTCACCCATTCACGGTAAATCGTCAGGAGCTTTTCATTTACCTTCACCCCGGCCTCAAGTAAACCGTCCAGAATACCGGTAACCTTCGTAACATTTACCATTCCTCCCGAACCGGTTCCGCTCTTGTAATAATCGAACTGAATTCGACCAAACACGGAAACTACGTCCTCCTTAAGAAGCGGGAGGGCGTTTCTCTCATTCCGGAGCATTACAATACCTTCTGCCACGGCCTGTACCGCAGTGTCTACATATTTGTTCCAGTCAAGTGTCTTACCCATTATCTCTTCCTTTCCACCATTGCAGCTTAAGCCTTGCGGCTGCAGGTCGTTTTCCTGACCCCGCTATCTGCGGTTTTTATCCGTAAACTGTGCATAATACGGCGTCATTGCCCTTACTCTTTCAATTATATCCTTTAACCGGTCAACTGTAAAGTCCAACTGTTCTTTTGTTGTATTTTCCCCCATGGTAAACCGCACTGCCCCGCGTGCCAGTTCATCCGGAATACCAATGGCACTAAGGACATGGGAGGGTGCCGTCTGTCCGGTCGTACAGGCAGACCCACTGGACGCACATACTCCGTCCGCATCCAGAAGAATCAGAATCGTCTCTCCCTCCACAAACTGAAAGCAAAAGCTTGCATGGTGGTTCAGGCGGTTTGTAGCCGAGCCGGTCAGCCTCGCATACGGAATCTCCGTTAACACACGTTTTATAAAGTGCTCCCTCAGCCTCCGCTCTCTTTCCTCACGTTCCTGCCGCCCCGCAAACGTAAGCTCTGCTGCCCTGGCAAACCCGACGATTCCCGGTACATTTTCCGTACCCGCACGTCTCTTACGTTCCTGTGCACCACCATGCAGAAATGGGGTAAGTCTTACATCCCGCCTTACATACAGGAAGCCCACACCCTTCGGTCCTCCGATTTTATGCGCACTGGCCGAAAGAAGTGCAATTTTCCCGTCAGACACGTCAATCGGAAGCTTTCCGTACGCCTGAACGGCATCCGTATGAAACAGTATTCCTTCCTTTGCGGCAAATTTTGCAATCTCTGCATACGGTTCAATCGTTCCGATTTCGTTATTTGCAGCCATAACGGAGATGAGCACGGTCTCAGGGGTAACCGCTGCCTTCACATCAGAGGGCAAAATCGTGCCATCCTCCTGCGGTGTCAGATACGTAACATGATATCCTGCTTTTTCCATTGCCTCACAAGCATGAAGAACTGCATGGTGCTCAATCTTTGTCGTAATAATATGATTTACCTTGGAACGATAATTCTCAGGGATTGCTTTTATTGCCCAGTTATCCGCCTCGGTCCCGCTTCCGGTAAAATAAATCTCCTCCGGTCTGGCTCCAATGCTCTCCGCAATCTGTTTTCTTGCTGTCTCTATCGCCTTTTTTGCGTTCATACCAACCGAATACTGGCTGGAGGCATTTCCGAATTGCTCCGTAAAGAACGGAAGCATTGCCTCCACTGCCTCCGGGTACATCGGAGCGGTTGCTGAATAGTCCAAATAAATGGTTTCCTTCTGACTGCTCATTTTTTCCCTTTCTGTTCCGACCTGCGTAGTTTTACCGACTGCAGCTCTCATTTCCTCTTCCATTTATCGTATGCAGCTCCTTCTGTTTTATGAAGCCCTGCAACGCTTTGTCATAATTTCGGACATTACCTCATACGCTGATAAAAAACAGGAGCTCCCACCATGAAAAACACAATTCTGAAAGGAACGCTCCTTCTTACCGCAGCCGGCTTTCTGACCCGACTGCTGGGCTTCTATTACCGAATCTGCCTTGCAGATACCCTTGGTGCTGAGTATCTTGGCATTTATCAGCTGATTTTTCCGGTGTTCGGAATCTGTTATTCCCTGTTTGCCTCCGGCATCCAGACTGCAGTATCCAAGCTGACCGCCGAAGCAGGGGTAAGACAAAACACCGCCTTCCTGTCCTGTCTGCTGAAAAAGGCAATTCTGCTTTCCTTTTGTGTTGCTTTTGCGCTTTCGCTCATCGTTTTTTTCTTTTCCGGGCCTCTTGCTGCCTATGTTCTTTTGGAGCCACGTGCATCCTCCTGCCTGAAAATTCTGGCACTGGATTTTCCGTTCTGCGCAGTAACAGCCTGTATCAATGGCTATTACATAGGGCAAAAGCGTACTAAAGTTCCGGCCTTTACCCAGCTTTTGGAACAGCTTGTCCGTATCGGCTCTGTCCTCTTTCTTGTCACTCTTCCTTCCTTTCTTACCCCCGAAAAGCGCTGCATGGCTGCTGTTATCGGTCTTGTGACCGGCGAGACGGCATCTATGCTGTTCAACTGTATTTCCTACCGGCTTCATGTCAGAAAGCAGCATTCCCGGACCCGCTCCTGTAGCACTGCAGCTGTTACTGTAAAGCTTCTGACGCTTTCCGTTCCACTGTCCTTAAACAGACTGATTATTAATCTCCTTCACAGCACGGAGTCCGTATTTGTTCCCTCCATGCTGCGGCTTTCCGGTCTGTCAGCCTCCGAAGCGTTAAGCCTTTTTGGTGTTCTGAACGGCATGGCACTTCCGTTTATCCTGTTTCCGTCCGCCATCCCAAACGCACTTTCCACTCTTTTAATGCCTGCGGTTTCTGAGACAGTGGAAGTCAAAAACGGAGCAAGACTTCGAGGATATATCGATGCTGCGTACAAATACAGTCTCTTGATCGGACTGTTTTCCACTGCAATATTCTGGTTTTTCGGTCACGAAATCGGAACTGCCGTATTCCATGATTCGCGTGCGGGAGAATACCTTAAAATCCTCTCGCCGCTCTGTTCTCTGCTTTATCTGTCTACTACACTTTCCGGTGTACTGACCGGACTCGGAAAACCAGCGCTGACCTTCTATAACACGATTGCAGGCATGCTCGTAAGGCTTGTCTTTGTTGTTTTTGTTATCCCGAAATCAGGAATCTACGGCTACCTGATTGGCCTTTTGGTCAGTCAGCTCGTCATTACCGTTTCCGACCTTGTCATGGTAACCAGAATCAGCGGTTATTTTCCACGGCTCTCCGAATGGCTGGTTCTTCCGGGTATATTTGCTTTTTTATCGGCATTTTTCTGTAACTATGTCTTTTCATGGATAAAAGAAGAAACACAGCTTTCCCCACTGCTTTCGCTTTTCTGCCTGTGCGGTCTCTGCTGTGCTTCTTATTCCGTTTTTTTATTACTGACAAAAACAGTAAAAAAGAAGGAATTTCACATGCGTTAACCGGAGATTTCTTTTTTACCGTAAATTGCAAAATTACCTTTCCTGCTCGCTTTTACCTCATAAAGGGCGCTATCCGCACAAAACATCAGTTCCTCATAGCATCTGCCGTCAGCAGGGTACATGGATACGCCAAGCGATGCACTGACCGGAATCGTTACGCCATCTCCCTGATACGGCTGCTGTAACAGCTCCTTCAACGCCTGCGCCTTTTCAATCAGACGTTCTTTATTTTCTACGTTCCCAATAAACACTACAAATTCATCACCGCCGACACGTCCGATAATCTCACCGTCTGTGTAGTTTTCACGCAGATTTCGGATTGCATGCATCAAAACCGCGTCGCCGTTCTGATGTCCGTAGGTATCATTTACCTGCTTAAAATCATCAACATCCACCATCAGAAGCATATGGGTACTGTCCCTGTGCTTCTGAATAAAGTCATCGATAATCTCCTTCGTTGCCATCTTGTTATAGGCGCCGGTAAGCGAATCCGTACGCGATGCACGCTCCAGCTCCTCAATTTCACGCTTGAATATACTGATATTGGAAAGCTTTCCGATTGCGGTAACCGGCTCACCGTTTTTGTTACAGACAGTCCGGTAAAGGATACGGCACCACTGATATTCACCGCTTGCATCCCGCATCCGTAGCTGAATATCATTCGCACCGATTCGCTTTGTATGCAGAAGCTGCTTCATCACATCCTCTTTATCCGTGGGATGGATTAATTCGGAGTTCATTTCCATATTTTTCAGAAAACCTTCGATAATATTGTTTTTTCCATAAATCGTTGAAAACTGTTCAGCAAAAACAAGCCTGTCCTTTTTATAATCATATTCAAACATCAGCTCATTGCTTAGCTCTGATGCTATCTGATACCGTTTCTGTACCCGAAGTAATCTGTCCTGCGTCCTCTTCAGCTCAGAAACATCCACAAACACTGCAGAAACCGTTTCCTTCCCACCGTGGACTGCCTTTGAAAGAGATACCTGCATCCAGTATTTCTTTTTGGCATGGTCCTGCATCCAGATAACCTTCTGGGCAAATCCGTTTTCACGAAGCTCCTTCGAATCCATGAAAAAGCCATGAAACTCCTTCGGTACCAACGCCGTCAGACAGTTCTGATGCTGCTCACGGAGAGTTCCCCGGTCCAGACCGATAATCTCATAAAAGCCCTGACTTGCATAAACAATCTTTCCATTTGCATCCGGCACATAATTTACCACCCCGGCATGAAGATTGTTTGTTACCTTCCGGATTTCGATTGCAGCCTCTGTCAAAAGCCGGTCCCTGTCAAGAATCCTCTTCATAAGGACAATCATCAGAATGATTGTCGTCATTGCAGACACAATCAAAATCCAAAGTAAGATGACCGGATTTTCATTCCAGTATGCAACGCCCGAACGCCCACGGACCGCCTGTCGATATTCCCCCGTCAGGATAATCAGAAGCACAAACAGCGCCATAATCGCACCAATGATGATGTAATTTTTCGTAGAAAATGAATTACGTTTCACAACCGCCCTCCTGAAATAATTTCTCATTTCCATTTTACCGAAGAACGATGACAAAATCAATCATTACTTTTCCCCGTCAATTCTTTATCCACTTATGTATATCTATCAGCTTCTCCGGTATCCCTTCCGCCGGAAATTCAATCTCTGCCCGAAAATAATAACAAAGCAATAGACACAGCACTACCATCAGGGGGGGCAAAAAGAATACGGAGTCTTTTCCGGAGAAGCAGGCGGGCTGTGACCGCACCTGCCACCGCAAAAAGCATGGCAATCAAAACCGTCTGAATATTGTGCTTTTTGCACTTTTTCGCAAAGGCTTCCTTCTCCTCGGCGGTTCCCTCCGTATAAAGACGAATCTGCTCTGTTTGCTCCGTAAGAACAATAACCTCTCTACCGTCATACAATACGCGGTCACTTCCAACAATCACCTTCTTACGTGCTCCGATTCCTTTGAGAATCTCCACCCAGCCGTCATCCGTCTTACCGGTTTCAACTTCTTCATAAGTCACATATGCACCTTGTTCTGACTCATTCAAAGCATATACAAAACCATCCGAAATAGCCTCCTCCGGAACAGCGATTACCACCTTCTTTGTCTGGAAAATCCCCTCCGGTGTTTCCACCTCAGCCGGAAAGCTTTTACGCTTGGCACTTTCCGCAACAACCTTCGGAATCGTCAATCGATAAAGGTCCTTCCCGAAAAAGGTAAATACCAGCATAAACGTAAGAAAAACATATAAAATGATGTCTGCTGCTTTCTTTGTTTTCATAACTTCATACTCTCCAATCCGACCTCTAAGCTGTCATGAAAATACAAGTACAGAACCACAATCGGAATCATAAAAATAACCGAGCCTGCCAACACCTCCGATACCGTAAGTCCCCCATCCATGGACAAAAAGCTTGACAGTGGCTTCCATTTTTCCGCTTTCAGGTAAATATTCGGTTGTTCCACCATATTCCACTGCTCCGCAAATTCAAAAATAAATACGGCAAGAATGCAGGGACGAAGCTGTGGCAGAACAATCCTTGTAAGTATCGTGGTAACCGACTTGGTTTCCAAAAGTGCTGCTTCCAGACAGGACTTCTCCAATCCGTTCATGTATTGCGTCAACAAAAAAGCAGAAAATGGCGCAAAGACTGCCGGAAGAATAATTGAATACGGCGTATCCAACAGCTTCATATCCCGAAGTCCGATATAATTCGGAAGCAGGGTCACCTGAAGGGGCATCATCATAAGCACGATATAGAAAAAGAACAGTGCCTCCTTCCACCGAAATTTCGCCTGGGAAAAGGAATATGCAGCAGGAACCGAAACAAGAATATTAAGTACAGTAATGACCAATGCGTAAAGTACAGAATTCCAGAAATTCCAAAGCACCTGGGAATCCTCGACCAGAAGGTCATAATATCCGGTCAGGTCAAACTTCTTTGGAAACAGACTTTCCAGATAAAACAAATCCGGCTCAACCTTCTGCACTGCAAAGGAATGAAGCACCGTAAGCACTACCGGAAGTAAAAACAGAACCGCACAAAGAAGCAAGCCCGCTTTCCTAAAAAAATTTCCCAATCCATTCGCCCCCTTACACCGAATATTTCTTTTGCAGCTTTACCCCAACTACAACAATCACATACAAAATCAGAGAGGTCAGTACAGCTCCCGAAGCCAGATACTGATAGTTCAATTTCATAAAATGGTTATTCATGTAATACTGCAGAGTATAACTGTGGTCCGGCGGATAAGAGCCTCCATAAAAAAGATAGCTCTCCCTAAACACCTTAAAGCTGTAGACCACGCCAATCAGCACCGTAAAAAGAAGGGTGGGAAAAATAAGCGGAAGCGTAATTTTCCGGTGAAGCATCAGACCCTTTGCACCATCTAACCGAGCCGCCTCAAACACAGCATTGTCCAGTGTCGAAAACGCCGCACTGATTAGAATAACAAGAAGGCCGATGTTCTTGTACCAGAACAAAAAGTAAACCGGAAACACGCTTTCATTTCCGGAAAACAGCGTTCTCCATACAAGAACTACACTTGCTGTCGGCACAAGCATCGGAAAAATAAAGGCAATCCGAAGCATTCGCCACCTGCCCTTCATCTTTAACAAAAGAAGCGACAGAACAAATGCACCGGTCACCAACACCGGAACCGCAAACACAATCAGAAAAAGTGAATTTTTCAATGCAAGCCGAAAATACGAATTGCCAAGAACTGTCTTATAGTTGTCAAACCAGACAAACCTACGGCTGAACTGGTTCTCTATAAAGGAATAATAAATTACACGGATATACGGAATCACGTAAAACAACGCGATTCCAAAAAGACTTGGAAATAATAAAAGCTTACATTTCAACAAGTATTTTTTCAAAAGAACACCCCTTTCCTCCACCTCTTTTATCAGTCCCCTGAGGCAGCTTTCTTCACGCTAAAACTCCAGACTATCTGCATTGAGCAGAAAATTTTTTAGCAAAATCACTTTTTCCAAGAAGTGCACCGACAACAGCAAGTCCACCGGCAGGGATAATGCGCTCATCTGTAAATTCGACAATAATGTTTTGGTTCGTATTCAGGGTAAATCTCCGATTATTGTTCATGGGACAGAACTCCTTCATTAGTGATTGATAAAGTAAGTATACCATGAAATTCATTCACCCGATAGGTGAAAGTGAAAGAACTTGTAAAAACACCTTGAACATTCAAAAATACAGGCTTTTGGTGGACTGGCTTGCATTGAGTTTCACGGATTCAGGTAATTTCATATGCTTTATCTCTCCGTCTCAAAAAAAGCTCCTATAATCAGGCCTCGTATTATTCTAATCAACTTAATCATTTGCTTTTATTACCACTTTCTTTCCGGAAAAAGCAATTCCTAGCTTAATCACATTCTCTATTCCGTCTTCCTTGAGTTCCAGGTCATATCTCTTATCCTCAATTTGATTAAAAGCTTCTATTGAGAGTTCTTCAAGCTCAGCCTCTTCCAAGCCACTCTTCCATTTCAATTCCATAATGATGCCCGGATATTTCTTTTCTCTCGGCAGCAAGCCAATATCATATCTACCATCACCGGATTCTCTGTTAGATTTAATCTTATATTGATTATCCAGCAATGCAATAAGTCCAAGCGTAAGACCATGATAAAAGCCTTCCGCTCCGGCATCATAAAAGCTAATGGATTTATCCATATACTCTGAAATTGCCTTTTGCAGCTTTTGAATATCATTTGCGTACAAGCTTTCCGCAATCATATTTGCGGTAGTTCTTGTAATGGCACCGATTTGCATCAAGTGTGATAATATCTCGCTCTTATAAACAGAAGCTATTTCTCTATTTGGAATAGATACTTCGCACAAATAAGCACCATCCGCCTGCAATTCCTTCTTCGGAGTCTTAAGATATCCGGCTACTAATAACAGACTATAAATATTTGCAGGATCTTCGG
>CALZBV010000041.1 GCA_945622055.1 uncultured Clostridia bacterium | reverse complement strand
CTTTTATGAGATACTCCACTCGTCAAAACACAACGTCCATCCCCATACCGGATGTTCAGAAGCAGGCGGGAGCCCTCACATTCACTGTGCCCACATTCCCGTAAGATTCGCTCCGTCTCTGTCATTTCCTTACAAAGCACAAGCCGGAACAGGCCCGGAAGTCTCTTTCCGCGTATCATCCGATAGAATACGTCCTTAATCTCTTTCCATGTTACAAAGTCCCGCGGCACCTCTGTCTCATCATCAAAAAAAGACCTTTTGATTCTTCCGTTAATCGAAAGCTCATAAAAAGTCTCAGCTCTTGCTTCCACGACTTCCCAGGAATCAAACGTATCCCTAATGAGTAATTCTGACATAAACAGCTTCAAATCCTCTACAGTTCCGGCAAACATACGGCTTTCCTTTCTAATCAGTATCGTGATGCAAAATGGTATTAAAATCCTTCAAACATATATTTCTCAGATAATAATTTTGAAAAATCGGCGCAAACTACAATCGTAACAAAAGTCAGGCTTCCTGTTTCGGAAGCTTTCTTCCCCTGAACAAGGAAAGGAGATTTCTCATGCGTGCAAGTAAAGAAACTTATCGTAAAGTAGCAAAGGAATGCAGCTCTTATGAACCGATCGGAACCGATAGAACGCTGAACGGCTGTTCCTGTGATGCCTCCGAGGTATCCTGCGTTACCTGCAAACACTTTGACAAAGACGAATACTGTCGTCTGAACCTTTATGATCAGATTATTGCTTCCCGTCACATTGAAGAATAATCAAACAATCTCATAACACCTCAATTCTGCCGCAGATTTTACTGCGGCAGTTTTCTTACAAGCACAACAACACTTCGCGCCATTACCTGACAAATCATTTTCTCAAGACTTGGATCGGCAGTCACGGCATATGCCCGTAAATCCTCTTCCGGCCGAAGCTTTGCCTGTCCTGAAGTATCCAACATAATCTGCCACTGTGCTTCCTCGTTTGACTGTGGCAGTGCAAAGGAATGCTCCTCCCAGTGCATATTAAAAATCAAAAAGATATCTTCCTTTGTTTCATCCTCAAAATAGTTTCCGTGAAATAACACAGAAACACATCTGCTATATGGAGCAAAATCCGGTTTCCACAAAGAAACTCCGTGATAAGAAACCTCCGGAAGTCCGTACCCTTTATAGTCCTCTGTCCGAACCAGTCTCCCTCCGTTGTGCGCCTCATGCGCCTTTCGAAATGCAATCAGCTTCTTTACAAACTCCAGCTGTTCTTTCTTTTCCTTATTTAGTCTCCAGTTTAACCAGGAAACCTCATTATCCTGACAGTACGCATTATTGTTTCCCTTTTTCGAATGACCAAACTCATCTCCCGCAAACAAAAGCGGTACGGAACGGGATAACAGTGTACAGCAGAGTGCATTTTTCCGCAAACGGGACCGCTGCTGCAGAATCTTCTTTTTGTTTGTCTCTCCTTCTGCACCGCAGTTCCAGCTATAGTTGTAGTTCTCACCGTCCCGGTTTCCTCTCCGTTTTCCTCATTGTGTTTTCTGTCATATGCATACAGGTCATACAGAGAAAAACCATTCTGATCCGCAATAAAATTCATTCTGGCAGCATTCGGGAAATCCGAGCACAATGCACCGACAAAGCTTCCGGTCATATTCTCGTCTCCCTTTACAAAACGACGCGCAATGTTACGAAACTCTTCGTTGTACAAAGCAACTCTGCGATGTGCAAAGTCTCCGTCAGACAAGACGCCCTCCTGCTCCGTTATCAAAAAGCGGACTCCTGAAAGATACGGATCCTCCAAAATCAACTTCATCGGCAAATGGCTTCCGATCAGACGGAATCCATCTGCATAAAAATTCTCCGTCCAATACCGGAGACAATCCAATATCAGCAGCTGAGTGGTGTCCTCGCCAAAAAAGAATTCAAAAAAGACGGAAATTCCTGCCTGATGGAGTGCGTCCACCATTTCCTGCAATTCCTCACGGGCATGTGCAGGCTTAGCTGCATACGAGGCCTTTGGTGCAAAATAATAATTGTCCCGGGTATACCCCCAGTAATTTACCTTTTCCGCGCAAAAATGCTCCGTAGTTTCCTTTGCATACTGCTTTTGTGCTTCTATAAATTCACTTCCGTAGCGCTTTTCATACTCTTCCATCGTTTTTTGCGGCAGCATTCCATAGTCTGGCACCGGTTGTATGCATTCTTCAAATTCGTATACCGGCATCAACAACACCGCATTGATACCAAGCTCCTTTAAATAAGGAATTTTCTCCGTAAGTCCCGCAAAGGTTCCCTTATGCGTAACCCCGGAGGAAGCGCTTTTCGTAAAGCCCCTGACATGAAGCTTATAAAATATCAGCGAAGAAAAGGCAGGACAGCCTTCCCCCGCCATTTTCTCTGAAACAACGCTGCTTTTTGGAATCACTGCAGTTGTAGTACCATGTACACCAAACTTCTCCCTTCCGTTAAGCTCCGTTGCATAGGTATCCGTAAAGGTTCCCCATGCATCCTCATAAAGGTACGACCTGTACTTCGCTTCCTTTTCACTAAGCTCCGCATAAAACACACGGGTATTCCCTACTCTCTTCATCGGTACCGTCTTTTTCGGCACAGATGCTCCTTTTTCAAACAATAGCAGACTACAGGCATCACCCTCGCGGACTACGGTACGAAACAAAATCTTCCCCTCTCGTGCGATTACTCCCGGCATTCTGCCGTATTGCAGACTATTGCTTTTGATTGTAGTATCCAGCATCACCTGTTCTCCTTCACAAAGACGCGATTATTCTTCCTCCGCATCTTCTAAAAGAATCTCCTCCTCAGCTACTGCAGAAAGAGCCTGACGCTTGCGCGCCATGTCATCACTGTCAAGATACTCATCGTAGGTGGAAACCTTATCAATCATACTTCCGTTCGGGAGAATCTCAATAATACGGTTCGCAATCGTCTGAATAAACTGATGGTCCTGAGACGTAAACAGAATTACGCCCGGGAATTTAATCAGACCGTTATTGAGTGCCGTAATGGACTCCATATCCAAATGGTTCGTCGGCTCATCCATCAAAAGAACATTTGACGCCATAAGCATCATCTTAGAAAGCATAACACGTACACGCTCTCCTCCGGACAGCACGTTCACCTTCTTCACACCCTCTTCACCGGCAAACAGCATACGTCCCATGAAACCACGTACATAAGTAACATCCTTCTCCGGAGAATACGGCATTAACCAGTCAACAATGGAAAGCTCCGATGCAAAATCCTTCGTATTGTCCTTCGGGAAATATGCCTGACTGGTCGTAATTCCCCACTTAAAGCTTCCGGAATCCGGCTCCATTTCTCCGGTCAGAATCTTAAACAGCGTTGTAATCGCAAGCGTATTTGCACCAACCAGTGCAATCTTGTCCTCTCTTCCCACAATAAAGGAAAGATTATCGAGTACCTTGACTCCGTCAATCGTTTTCGTCAGATTCGTTACGGTCAATACTTCATTACCAATCTCACGGGCCGGTCTGAAATCAATATACGGATATTTTCTGGAGGAAGGACGAATCTCATCCAGCTCAATCTTTTCCAATGCACGCTTTCTCGATGTAGCCTGCTTGGACTTAGAAGCATTTGCAGAGAATCTCTGAATGAACTCCTGCAATTCCTTAATCTTCTCTTCCTTCTTCTTGTTTGCTTCCTTCATCTGCTTTACCATTAACTGGGAGGACTCATACCAGAAGTCATAGTTACCGGCATACAGCTGAATCTTGGCATAGTCAATATCTGCGATATGCGTACATACCTTATTTAAGAAATAACGGTCATGGGATACCACAATGACTGTATTGTCAAAGTTAATCAAAAACTCCTCTAACCAGCGAATTGCTTCCAAATCCAGATGGTTTGTCGGCTCGTCGAGAAGAAGAATATCAGGGTTGCCAAACAGTGCCTGGGCAAGAAGCACCTTCACCTTTTCACTACCCTTTAACTCACTCATCATCTTATAGTGAAGATCGGTTTCAATTCCAAGACCGTTTAACAACGTAGCAGCATCCGACTCCGCTTCCCAGCCGTTTAAGGTTGCAAACTCTGCCTCCAGCTCACTTGCCTTAATGCCGTCTTCCTCTGTGAAATCCTCTTTTGCGTAAATGGCATCTTTTTCCTTCATGATGTCGTATAAACGCTGATTTCCCATAATTACCGTATCCAGTACCGAATACGCATCGTATTTAAAGTGATCCTGCTGTAAAAAGGAAAGACGCTGGCCCGGAGTAATAATAACCTCACCCTTGGACGGCTCCAACTGACCGGTTAAAATCTTTAAAAAGGTAGACTTTCCTGCACCGTTTGCACCAATCAGTCCGTAACAGTTTCCCTCGGTAAACTTGATGTTTACGTCCTCAAACAGTGCTCTTTTTCCTAATCTTAATGTCACATTACTAGCCTGTATCATAGTATTTCGTTTCCTTTCTGGCTTTTCTCACAATTTCTCTAGCTTATATTGTATCGTATCTGTCAAAAAAAGCAAGCAAATTTTCCCGAATCTGCAGAAATCTCCAAAAACTTCCTTTTTTGCTTGTGTTCACAAAATTCCTATGGTATACTATGTAACATCTTTGGCATAGTGCTAACACTTTGCCTTGTTAAAACTTTAATCCTGAAAGGGGACTTTTTATGACAACAGCACAAATCTGTATCATGATTTCCATTATTTTATATCTGGGAATCGTCATTACCGTCGGTTTGCGTTTTTCCAGAAAAAACAAATCTGCCGATGACTTCTATCTGGGCGGACGTAAGCTTGGTCCGCTGGTAACCGCAATGAGTGCCGAAGCTTCCGATATGAGCAGCTGGCTTTTAATGGGACTTCCGGCCGTTGCCTACTTCTTCGGTACTGCGGAAGCTGCCTGGACTGCAATCGGTCTCGCCATCGGAACCTGGGTTAACTGGTTGCTCGTAGCAAAGAAGATTCGCCGCTACACGCACAAAACCAACTCCATTACGCTTCCGGATTTCTTTGCAAACCGCTACCGCGATAAGAGCAAACTTCTTTTACTGATTTCGGCTGTTATTATTGTCGTTTTCTTTATTCCTTATACCGCATCCGGCTTTGTTGCCTGCGGTAAGCTGTTCTCTACCCTGTTTGGCGTTGATTATCTGCCGGCCATGATTATCAGCTCCCTTGTGATTGTTGCCTATACTGCACTCGGTGGGTTCCTTGCAGCATCAACTACAGACTTCATTCAGAGTATCGTAATGTCCATCGCACTCATTATCGTACTTGGCTTTGGAATTTCCGTAGCAGGCGGCTTCCCTGAGGTAATCGCAAATGCAAAGGAGTTAACCGGATACCTCTCCCTTACCGCAACCCACAACGTACATACCGGTGATGTTGGTTCTTACAATGCACTCACCATTGCCTCTACGCTTGCCTGGGGACTTGGTTACTTCGGAATGCCACACATCCTGCTTCGTTTTATGGCAATCAACGATGACAATAAGCTTAAGCTTTCCCGTCGTGTGGCTACAATCTGGGTTGTCGTTTCCTTATCGGTAGCCGTACTGATCGGTATCATCGGCTACAGCATGACCTTAAAGGGTGTAGTTCCGCACTATGAGAGTAAATCCGCCGCAGAGAACATCATTGTAAACATTGCCTCCAAAATCAGTGAATACGGTATTTTCTTCGCATTCGTTGCAGGTATTATCCTTGCAGGTATTCTTGCCTCCACCATGTCCACCGCAGACTCCCAGCTCCTGGCTGCTTCCTCTTCGGTATCCCATAACATTTTCGGTGGTGTACTCGGTAAGAAATCCTCTGCAAAAACTTCTCTTCTGATTGCACGTATTACGGTTCTTGCCATTGCCGTCATCGGTATGGTTCTTGCAAGCAACCCGGAAAGCTCCGTATTTGATATCGTTTCCTTTGCATGGGCAGGGTTTGGTGCCACCTTCGGTCCGGTTGTTCTCTTTGCTCTGTTCTGGAAGCGTTCCAACCGCTACGGTGCTCTTGCAGGTCTGATTGCCGGCGGTGTTATGGTGTTTGTATGGAAATACCTGATTGCTCCAATCGGCGGAGTTCTTGCAATCTATGAACTGCTTCCGGCATTCATCATTGCCTGCATCGCAATCGTAGTTGTAAGTCTTCTCACTCCGGCTCCGGAAAAGGAAATCCGGGACGAGTTTGATGAAGTTGCAGCTATGAAATAATTCGCTTTCAACCGCAGCCTTCAGATAAAAGCAAACCAGACAGTAAAAAGGAACGAGCCAGTCCGTATCGGCCTTGGCTCGTTCCTTTTTACTGTCTGTTTTGAAAAATCACTTGTCCAGTTCTTCCTCATGAAAACCGGTTACAGTAAACTCCGTCCATTCCGCAATGTTTACCGCGTGATCTCCAATTCGCTCAAAATATTTCGCAATCATCAGCAAATCCAACGCATACTCGCCTTCCGAAATATTCTGCAATATCATTTGGATGAGCGAACTCTTTACCTTGTCAAAGTATTCATCCACAACATCATCCTGAGCCACAACCTTTTTCGCCAGTTCAACATCCTGATTTACGTAGGACTGCACGCTTTCCCGTACCATCTGAATAACAGCATATGCCATATTATTAATGTCCTCACACCAAACTCCCGTTCTACCCTTTAAAAACGGAATAATCTCAGCAATATCTTCGGCCTGATCTCCAATCCGCTCCATATCTGTAATCATTTTCAGTGCCGCAGAAATCTGGCGTAAATCACCTGCAACGGGCTGCTGATGAAGCAGAAGCTTCAGACAAAAGGTTTCAATTTCCCGTTCCAACTGGTCAACTCTTTGTGCAATCGGCTGCACCTCCCCGGCCTTTTTACTGTCCCCCGCCAAAAGTGCGATTGTGGCCAACTCGATTACTGTCTCACAAAGTTCTCCAAGTTCAGTCATCTTCTTATTTAGCAAAAGTAATTGTTCGCTATAGTTATCCCGCATCAACCAAACCTCCCCGTAATATAATCCTCTGTGCGCTTTTCCCGCGGTGCTGAGAAAATCGAGTGCGTATCTCCATATTCCACCAGATCTCCCAGAAGGACAAATGCTGTATAATCCGAAATTCTTGCTGCCTGTTGCATATTGTGTGTTACCATAATAATCGTATAATTCTTCTTCAGTTCACATGCCAGATCCTCAATTTTCGTTGTGGAAATCGGATCCAGTGCGCTCGTAGGTTCATCCATCAAAAGAATCTGTGGCTTTACTGCCAAAGCTCTTGCGATACATAACCTTTGCTGTTGTCCACCGGAAAGACCAAGCGCTGATTTCTTCAGACGATTCTTAACCTCATCCCAGATGGCGGCCCTCTTTAAGGACTCTTCCACGATTTCATCCAATTTAGCCCGATTCTTGATTCCATGAATTCTCGGTCCATATGCAATGTTATCATATATACTCATTGGAAACGGATTAGGCTTTTGAAACACCATTCCGATTTCTCTGCGAAGTTCATTCACATCAATCTCCTTCGAATATACATCCGTCTCACCATACATTACCTTTCCTTCGATTCGAACGCCAGGAACCAAATCATTCATACGATTCATGGTTTTCAAAAATGTGGACTTTCCACAACCGGAAGGTCCGATAAACGCTGTAATCGCATTTTTTTCAATCTCTATATTTATTTTCTTCAGTGCCTGGGAGCTTCCATACCAAAGATTCAGATCCTTTACAGAAATAATACTACTCATGTGTTTCTCCTTTTCTCAAAATATTTCCCTGTCAAATCTGCAATCAGGTTCATAGCAAAGGTAAGTATCATCAAAATCGCCGCAATGGCAAATGCGACCTCAAACTCCCCCTCTTCCTTTGCATAAACATAAAGTGCTACGGTAAGTGTTGCACCGGAACTTGTCAGTCCATCAAACAAACCATTGAGCGCATGCGCAAATCCTGCAGTAAACAAAAGTGCTGCTGACTCGCCAAGTATTCGACCAACCGAAAGAATACATCCTGTAATGATTCCATCCATACATTCCGGAAGTACTACGGTACGAATCATGTGCCATTTACCTGCTCCAAGACCAAAGGCTCCTTCCCGGTACCCCTGTGGTACTGTCTTTAAGCTTTCCTGCGTTGTTCTCATAACGGTCGGAAGATTCATAATGACAAGAGTGCAGGCACCTGCAATCAATGATTTTTGCAGATTCAAAAACTGACAGAACAGCAGCATTCCAACCAGACCATAAATAATGGACGGAATTCCGGATAATGTCTCCGCCGCATACTCAATCAGTTCAACCATTTTTTTATTCTTTGCATACTCAGTTAAATACACAGCCGCCCCAACTCCGAGCGGAAGAAGAACAACCAGAGTTGCCAGAATCAAATATACTGTATTCAGGATATCCGGTAAAATTCCAATCTTCCCACTCAGATAGCTCGGCTTCGTGGAAAGCAATTCCCACGTAACATACGGTATTCCTTTCCACAATACGTATATAATCATAAATATTACAAGTATTGTCGTGATTCCTGCCGATGCAATCATCAGGAAATGCAGCATAGCTCCATAGATAAACCGTCCTGTTCTTTTTTTCTTCATCTCCATCTTTTCCTCCTAAAGCTTCAAATTGACATCCTACTTTTCCTTCTGTCGTTTCAACAGGAAATTCAGTGTTGCATTAATCAGCATAATAAACACAAACAATACGAGTGCAACGGAGAACAAAGCCTGACGCTGCAAACCGGAGGAATAAGACATTTCGCTTGCTACAGCAGTTGTTAAAAATCTTACACTCTCAAATAAGGAAGGCATATTAGGCACGTTTCCGGATACCATCATCACTGCCATTGCTTCTCCGATTGCTCTTCCCACCCCCAGAACAACTGCAGCTGCGATTCCGCTTTTTGCAGCCGGAACTGATACCTTGAAATAAGTCTCCACCGGGGTAGCTCCAAGCGCCATTGAGCCTTCCTCGTACTCCTTAGGAACCGCCGCAAGTGCTGTAAGAGACACCTTAATAATGGATGGAAGTACCATAACCGCCAGCACAATCATTGCAGCAAGTAAGCTTGCACCATCCGGCACATGGAATAGCTTTCTTATGGACGGTACCAGAACAAGCATTCCAACCAAGCCATAGACTACCGAAGGAATTCCCGCCAGAAGACTTACCGCAGTTTCTACCACTCGTTTCACCGATTTTGGTGCAATCTTTGCAAGATAGACTGCAGAAAAGAACCCAATCGGTGTACCAATCAAAATTGCACCTGCCGTTCCGTATATACTTGTCAAAATAAATGGCAAAATACCAAATTTCGGATCATTTGCGGTGGATTCCCATTTTGCGCCAAATAAAAATGAAGACAATCCAATTTCACGAATCGCAGGTATACCTGCGATGATAAGATAAATCGTTATCATAAGCACAAATGCTATCGTGATTAATCCAGCCGCAAGAAATACTCCATGTATTACCGTTTCCAATGTTTTTCTTCTTTTCATCCATTCTTCTCCATAGAAAACATGCGATGGGGTATCACCCGAAAAAAAGATTACCCCATCGCATATCTGTTTTGAACCCCTTTAGTTCGCCGGTACAGCTCCTGCCTTTTTGATGTACTCATTTGCCTCTTTCGAAAGAGCCCAATCAAAGAAACTCTGTGCGGTCTTAGAAAGTTTTTTGTCTTTTTTTGTCACAAATACAAACGGTCTCTGAATCACATAGCTACCATTCTTGATTGTCTCCTCGGATGGTATTACTCCGTCAACAGTTACCACCTTTACCGTACTCTTTACCGAAGCAAGGGAAGCATATCCGATGGCATCCGGGTTCTGAGATACTGTGGTAATCACATCACCTGTAGAAGTCAGTTCCTGGCGATATGCACATTTTTCCTTCGTTCCGGTAATCGATTCAAATCCGTCTCTGGTACCACTACCGGCCTCTCTTCCGATCAAAACGATTTCCGCATCGTTGCCTCCTACTTCCTTCCAATTCTTGATTTCGCCGGTGTAAATCTTGGCAATAGTTTCTACGTTCATATCAGTAACCGGATTATTCGGATTTACCACAAGTGCGATTCCATCATATGCAAGCACTGTTTCCTCCAGACCGGATTCTTTTTCTGCCGCCTTTAACGCCCGGCTGGAAAGTCCTATATCGCAGGTACCTTCTGAAACCGCGGTAATTCCTGTTCCGGAGCCGGTTGGATTGTATGTAAAGGATACTCCTTTATTGTTTTCCATAAATGCTTCTCCAAGAGCACCAATCACCTTCTCCATAGAAGTAGATCCATCTGTGGAAACTGACTTTTCTCCTCCACCACAGCCTGCAGTCACAGTTGCAACTACCGTTGCCATCGCAAGTACACCGAAAAACTTTTTCATCATTCTCATTGTTTTGTCCTCCATTTATTCTTGATTTCAAAACACATTCTAAATCTCCTTTGTAAAATCAGTCAGCATTTCTATGTAAAATCTAAGAAAAAAAAACGAGATGCTCTCCATGAACATCTCGTTTTCATTTTAATCACTCATCTGTATTCGTCTTGTTTTTCGGACTGTTCTCCTCCAACCAGGTAAAAACCGTCTTGGCCATCGCTTTCGCATACTCCGCTCCATACCGGTCATATGCCGAATTATCCGACGGGCTTGTAACAAACCCGAATTCCGCAATCATACTCGTCATATTTGCAGCACGGTTAATTGCATAGTCATCTTTCGTTCCGGATTGTGCACCATTTTTCACGCCACGGCTTTGCATACCGCCTACCTGCACGACCGAATCCAACATCCGTTGTGCAAGCTCCTCTGCGCCGGCCGGTCTGCTGCTGTGAATCCAGAATTCTACACCTTTTGCTTCCCCTTCGCCGTTATACGAGTTACGGTGAAATGAAATTAAAACATCTGCATTTACCTGATTGGCAATGTCCGTCCGCTCCCATAATTCCAAAAACACATCCGTATCACGTGTCATGACCACTTCAACATTGTACTCCTGCAGCGCGTCCCGGAATAAGGACGCAAGCCAGAGATTATCGTTTTTCTCGATTCTCTTTTCCTCACCCTTTTCCCATAACACTGCACCACCATCCCAGCCACCATGGCCGGCATCGACGCATACAATATATTTTTTGGGCTCCGGAGTTATCACCGGCACTTCCGTCGGAACAGGGGTCTGCGTCGGAAGCTCGTTTCCTTCACTCTGCGTCTTTCCATTTTTCTGGGATGCTATCTCGTTTTTTTCTGCTGAAAGCTTGTCAAGCTCTTCCTGCAACGACCTTGAAGCTGTCTGCACCGACTTCAGTTCCTTTTTAACCTTACTTATCCTAATCCCCTGTGCAATCACAATTACACAAAGAAAAAAAGTAAGCACAAAAGCACCTAAAAGCACCTTCCTGGTTTCTTGCGAAAGCTGTTGAAACCAATTTTTCATTTTCTCAACTATCTCTTTTGCTTTGTTCATCCTGTAATCCTCTGCAATAAAATATTACCCGTTACAGTTTACCTCTTTTGTTCGTTTTTTTCAATATGAACAGAAACTTTTCTTATTTCAACAGAAACTTTTCCTATTTCTTTTCCGTTTCTTCCTTCGGAAGCGCAATCTTATTTTCTACGACAACCTGCTTTTCATAGCACGCAAATCCGTTCTCCACAGTCTCCCTTTTCATCTTCGGAGTAATCAGACTTACCACCGGAACAACAATCAGACCGGCAATCATCGCGATTGCACCTGCATTGATTGGAGACGCAATGAACTTAATAAACATATTTGCAACCGTAATTCCAACACCTGTCGCAAAGCTTGCCCAGACAGCAGACCTCGTTACACCCTTCCAATACAAACCGTATAAGAACGGGGCCAAAAACGCACCGGCAAGAGCCCCCCAGGAAATACCCATGAGCTGTGCAATAAATGTTGGCGGATTCAGTGCAATTACAACGGATATGACAATAAAGAATACCAGAAGAACGCGCATGTAAAGCAGCTGCTTCTTCTCACTCATCTTCTTTACAATATTTCCCCGGATAACATCAAGCGTCAAGGTAGAGCTGGAGGTCAGCACAAGGGAGGAAAGCGTTGACATGGACGCTGACAGTACCAGTACAATTACGATACCAATCAAAATATCCGGTAATCTGGAAAGCATCGTCGGTACAATGGCATCATATATAATCTTTCCGCTCTCACCGTAAATCTGTGGCGAATCAAACAGACGGCCGAATCCACCAAGGAAATAACATCCGCAGGAAATGACTACAGCAAACAACGTAGAAATAATGGTACCGGTACGTACCGCACGCTCATCCTTAATTGCGTAGAACTTATGTACCATCTGCGGAAGTCCCCAGGTTCCGAGAGAAGTAAGAATTACAACTCCCAGAAGATTCATCGGGTCCGGACCGAAGAAGGAAGTAAATGCACCCTTCTGACCGGCTGTTATAGCGACATCGCTCTCAAACTCGGCCAGCTTCTTTACCGCCTCTAAAAAACCACCCTGACCGTTTAATACAGCAACGATAACCGCAACAATACCAAAGAGCATTACGATACCCTGAATAAAGTCATTGATTGCAGTTGCCATATACCCGCCAAGAATCACATATACCCCGGTCAGAACAGCCATCGTAATAACACACACCGTATACGGAATGTCAAAGGCCATACCAAACAGACGGGATAATCCGTTATAAACGGATGCTGTGTACGGAATCAGAAACACAAAAGAAATCACCGATGCTGCAATTCGAAGTGCATTACTGTCATAACGCTTTCCGAAGAAATCCGGCATGGTACTTGCAGAGTAATGCTTACTCATAATCCGGGTACGACGTCCCAATACTACCCAGGCAAGCAAAGAACCGATAACTGCATTTCCGATACCAATCCAGGTGGCAGACATACCGTATTTCCAACCAAACTGACCTGCATATCCAACAAATACAACTGCAGAGAAATACGAGGTCCCGTATGCAAAAGCCGTAAGCCATGGGCCTACCCCTCTTCCGCCAAGAACAAATCCGTTCACATCCGTTGCATGTCTTCTGGAATAAAAGCCAACACCGACCATCGTTCCGAAAAAGACAAGCAGTAAAAGAATCTTTACTAACATTTTCTTCTCCTTTTCTCAGAAATATCCTCTCTAAACTTATCTGCATTAAAGTGTTACGCTTCAATGCGTTGCGTTTTAACGCATTAAAGTTGTCCGGTACAAAACCGTAACCACATATGAACTCTCTCTTATTACACTGCTCAAAGCCCAAGAAGCTTCTCTGCATTCCGGTGCAAAATCAGCTCCTGCTCCTCATTTGTAAGTGACATTGCCCGAAAGCTCTCTAAATCCTTCTTTGGATCTCCCCATGGACAATCCGTTGCAAACAAAACCTTATCAGCTCCATGTGTCCGGCAAAGCGTTACAAAAAGCTCCGGAGAAATATAACCCATGGAAAAGGCTGTATCCATATACACCGGTTCTCCTGCCAGCACCAAAAGCACCTCTTCCCAAAGCTTCCAGCCACCACAGTGCGCAAGTACCAGCTTTTCCGGCTTTACCTCCCGTATCACCTTAAGCGCGCGCGCCGGTGAACACCGCACCGGCTCCGGAATTCCAACATCAACTCCGGCGTGGGTAATAATCACCAGACCAAGCTCAGATGCGTACTCCACAATCCGCATATAACGAATATCATCAAAATTTACGCCCTGATAATCCGGATGCAGCTTCACTCCGCGAAATCCACACTCAGCTAACTTCCGCAGTTCTTTTTTGAAATCAGGGGAATCCGGATGAATTCCACCAAAGGAAAGCAACTGCGCCTTTCCTGCCGCCAAAGCCTTCTCCGGTTGTTCCTCCAAAAATACTTGATTTTGCTGCTCTGCAAAGCTTGTGATTGCTTCAAACTGCTCCGCTTTTGTAACTACCGGAAGGAGGACGCCAAGAGAAATCCCGGCGTCATAAAGCACCCTCCGCAGTCCATCTGCAGTTCCGTCGCTGTGTGCCGGAATATTTGCTTTGGCAGACAACATCTGAATTGTCTTCTCAGCAATCCTATCCGGAAACGCATGTGTATGAAAATCAATAACCTTATGCTCCAATGCACTCAACTTCCTCTGCTTTTACTAATTCAACTCCGTTCTTTACCAAAAGCTCTGCTGCCTTTTCCGGCTCATCGGTCTTAATCACGATAGCAGAAAACTCACGGCGGTTCGAAAGAACATACATGTACTCAACGTTTCTTCCTGCCTCACCAAGCATTGCAAGAATTGCCTGAAGCGTTCCAACGGCATTTGGTATTTTTACTCCAAGCACCTTCGTAAGCATTGCAGAAAAGCCCTCTTCCTTCAACACACTGCGTCCGGTCTCCGGCTGGTCAACAATCAGACGCAAAAGTCCATATTCACTCGTATCCGCAAGACTTAAGGACAAAACATTGATGTTGTTTTTCTTCAGTGTAAGCAATACATCATTTATTCTGCTCACACGGTTTTCCACAAAAACAGATAATTGCTCCAAATACATTTTACCCCATCCTTTCCGTTTCAAACAACCTAAATCAACTGACGCTTATCAAGAACACGCTTTGCTTTTCCCATACTGCGCTCT
>CALZBV010000040.1 GCA_945622055.1 uncultured Clostridia bacterium | reverse complement strand
TGCAGCAAGACCTGCAATCATCGCAAGACCTGCACCGATTGCAGAACATGCCAATACTAATCCTTCATTCGTAATATTACTCATCATAACCAAAAACCTCCATTCATTATTTCTTTGTTATTGTCCCTGTGCTTCTTCCTCAGGGAAATTCTGTGCAATAAATACCATTGTCAGCATACAGAATACGTATGACTGGATTGCGCCTGAGAATACATCAAAGTATACATGCAGGACACCAAACACCGGCCATAAGAAAGCCTGAATAATCTTCGGAACAAGTCCGTAGATCAGTCCCATCATAACCGTTCCGGATAACACATTACCGAACAGACGCAATGACATGGACAGCGGTGTTGCAACTTCACCGATAATATTAATCGGCGTAAGCAATACCGGCTGAAACAGCTTGGTAACATGACCTGCTTTTTCGTACTTGAAACCGTTGTAATGAATCAGCACAAACGTAACAAGTGCAAGCGGCAATGTCACACCATAGTCGGCAGTCGGCGGCCTCAGTCCGAACAGACCGCTGATGTTGCTGAGCAGAATGACGGCAAATAAGGTACCGATATAGTTGGAAAAATTTGCCCCGCGGCTTCCCATATTCGACTTTGTCAAATCATCCACCGATTCAACCAACAGCTCGATGACATTCAGAAACGGTCCCGGAACATCCTCCGGCTTCGCCTTTTTAATTGCCTTATTTGCAAACAGGGCAAATACCGTTAATGCAATCACGACAATCAGAAGACTCACATGCGTTGTGGTAATCCAGAGGGTCTGTCCTGCTACCTCGAAATGAAAATATCCGGTAATTCCGACATCTACATCATTTGCAAGAAATGCATATCTTGCAGCAGTTCCGATTCCCACCTTATCACACTCCTTTCCTAGTATAGTTTACGCTTCGCGTAGTACCCCATCTTTTGCCTTTGTATAAATCATTTTCCGCGTAATGACGGGTTGTATTTATGAATGACCGGCCATAGGAACGCAGACAGCTTTAACGTCAGTATGCCGATTACGACGCCAAATAAACCATACCCCTGCAAAAAATATGCAGCTGCTCCTACTACCACAATCATAATTACCATTCGGTACAGCGCGGTTTTCTTCATATACCCGGAAGCCTCTTTCTCCGGAAATTCCGTAGCTATCAGAACCGAGCGGTACATGGAAAAGGACAAGCAGACTGCCGTAACGGTTCCTGCCAGTACCCCGAGGGAAAACTTCAGATTCCCCCGCAGGACCAGATTGCCGACCAGAAGAACCAGAACAGAAAGAATTCCGATGCCAATCATCAGCTCCCGCAGTGTCTGCTTTACCTGCGCCTCCTGCTCCGCTCGCGAACATGGGGCAGTCGGTTCAACGTTCTCGTTGTTTTCTCCGTATTCCTCTTCAAAATCGTATCGCCAGCTTGACTTGTTTTCATCCTCCATTACTTCTGCTCCTTTTTTTCCTTTTGCTCCTGCTGTCTTCTGAGTCCTTCCTTTTTCAGGTTCTCAATATAAGCCAGTTCAGCATCTTCCCGTTCCTTGTCCCTGGAATAAAACGGTTTCAGCAGATAGTATACGTTCCGAAAGGCCGCCCCCATTCCTAAGAACAGAAACACCCAGAGCCATAACGGGCTTCCCAGTTTTTTCTGAAGCAGACCTCCAAGCCAGACACAGAGCAGAACCGGAACCATCATGCTGATTCCCAGCTGTGTCACCAGCATCAATGCACGTATTACCTTATGCTTTGATTTCACACGGTTTACCCTCCATCTGTCACTGTTTTCTACAAACGCGCTACTTTCATTATACCACAAATTTACTTTTCTGTATAGTTTTTTTCGTTCAAAATGATTATTTTTTCTTGAAAATCAGAGATAAAAGTGCTATATTGTCAAAAAAGGGGGAAGGATTATGGACACACAGGTTAAGCTTTATCGAAGACGTCATATTCCACAGGAATTTTTTCTTCTGAACAAGGACCGGGTACTTTATCTGGATGACCAATATCTGATTACACGCTGGGAGACTTTGCATTCCCGTCAGGATTTTTCCTCCGGGATTTCCATCCACGACTTCAAAAACAACTGGAAGATTACCCGTATGGCACGACCGGACGGTTCTTTATTCCAGTGGTACTGCGATATTGTTAAATTTGAGATTAACCGTGAGACTTCCACTTACACCATAGAAGACCTGCTTGCCGATGTGATTATCGATGCAGACGGTACAGTAAATGTCGTTGATCTGGATGAAGCTGCCGATGCCTTTGAGCAGGGGCTGATTTCTGCAGAGGATTTGACACTTTCCCTCCGGTCCACCAACCATCTGCTTCAGCTGATTCGCGGAAGGATTCCGGGACATTCCTTTGAGGATTACCGCAGGATGATTGAACAGTACTTATAAACAAAACGGAATTTCATATGGTTTTGGCGCAAAAAAGGGCAGGAGTGCCGGGTTCTCAGCTTCCTGCCCTTTCCATTTAGTCTTCCATCATGCTGATTCTTCTGACATGGCGTTCTTCGTTTGAGAACGGAGTATCCAGAAACTTGTCCACAATCATAAGCGCAAGCCCCGGTCCAACGACTCTTCCGCCCATGGCAAGAATGTTGGCATCGTTGTGAAGTCTTGTTGCCTCTGCACTGAATACATCATGGCAAAGTGCTGCGCGAATTCCCTTCACCTTATTTGCAGTAATGGAGATACCGATTCCGGTTCCACAAATCAAAATACCCTTCTCGCACTCCCCATCCGCTACTGCATGTGCTACCTTTTTTCCGTAGATCGGGTAATCTACCGATTCTGAGGAATAGGTTCCGAAATCCCTGTATTCCAGACCTCTCTTCTCCAGATGCTTTTTTACCTCCTGCATCAGCTCGTAGCCACCCTGATCACATCCCAATGCTATCATATCGTTTCCTCCTTGGATTAAAGTGTAATTACATGATAACCCGCTGCCTTTAACAGACGATTCATAATCGCCGTTCCGAGCGGATTATCAGCAAAGCTCTCAGAAAAAATCACGCTGACACCCGTTTCATCAAAGCTGCGAAGTGTATCAAACAACCCCGCCGCAATCGTTTCGGCATTCTCTCTTGTTCCCGCGCACATCACGAGTCCTTCAGGATAAAGCTTCCTTGTTTCCTCGGTCGCCAGAATACCGGCCTGCTTTCCTTCTGCCGCATATTTTGCAACCTCGGCATTGATATAGTCAAGAACCTCCTCCTGCTTCCCTTCCACAATGTAAAGAGGGGCCTTCGGGGCATAATGACGATACTTCATCCCCGGTGCCTTCGCCACCACCGGTTCTGTTGCACTGCGCTTTAAAACCCCCTCGTCAAACTGAACCTCTCCCAGTACATTGGCAAGGTCTTCTGCCGTAATATAGCCCGGACGTAAGATTAACGGCACTTCTCCGGTCAAATCTACAATCGTTGACTCAAGACCGATCTGAGAACTCCCGCCATCGATAATCATGTCTATTTTGCCGGAAAGGTCCTCAATCACATGCTCTGCCCTTGTCGTGCTTGGACGTCCCGAGGTATTGGCACTCGGTGCCGCAATATACACACCGGATAACCGGATTAATGCTGCCGCAATCTTATCCGACGGCATACGGATTGCGACCGTATCAAGTCCTCCGGTCGTTGCCTTCGGTACAGCCCTGCTCTTCTTTAAAATCATCGTAAGCGGCCCCGGCCAGAAATGCTCCGCAAGCAGATACGCTGTCTCCGGAATATCGTCCGCAAGTGCCGAAAGGTCCCCGGCATCCGCAATGTGAACAATCAGAGGGTTGTCGGAAGGCCTTCCCTTTGCTGCATAAATTCTTCCGGCAGCCGTTTCATCAAACGCATTCCCTCCAAGTCCGTAAACCGTTTCTGTCGGAAATGCCACAAGTCTGCCGGAAGCAATATAGTCTGCCGCCTCCAAAAGCTCCTCTTCGCAAAAATTATCTCTGTTAATTCGTACAATTTTTGTCTCCATTGTTTTCTATCCTTCCTTCCGGTGACTGTTCCAAATATCTTGCTATTCCGGTGCAAATCGCCTGTGCAACCTTTTGCTGATACTCTTCTGTCACCAGCAGTGCTTCCTCCTCCGGTGTGGAGAGGAACCCACATTCTATAATTACAATCGGGCAGGGCGCCTTCCGCAAAAGATAGTACTCAGAATTCGCCTTTGCCTCTCGTCTGTTGTTATCCTTTAGAATCTCCGGAAACACGCTCTGCAGTGTCCTTGCCAGCCTTTCCCCTTCCACAGAACCCTTGTAATAAAACATCTGGGCGCCCTTACAGGCTGCCGTCGGATAGCTGTTCTGGTGTATGCTTACGGTAAGCGCAGGTGCTGTCTCAGTAATAATCCGGACCCGCTCCGCAAGGTCATCCCGTTTTTTGTTTTGGGAAGACGCAGAATATAAGCCCTTATCTTCTGTTCTGGTCATCACCACAAAAAAACCGTTTTCCGAAAGCAGCTGTGCAGCTTTTTGGGCAATGGACAGGTTAATCTCTTTTTCCAGGGTGTTTGCGGTTCCGACCTTTCCGGGGTCCTCTCCGCCATGACCGGCATCAATGACAATGACCGTCTTTTCCTCCCTTTCCTTTTCAAGAAAGGTTTCCATAAATCGTTCTTCGGCCTGTTTTCTCGTCAAAAGCAGCACCGAACAGAGTACAAACAACAAGGTTATGTGAAGATAGTCCTTCCAAAGAACAGTTCCCGGCAATTCCTTCTTCATACGATACCTTCCTGCTTCTTATCAAAAAAAATATATGCTCATTCAGAAAATTCAGAACCCCCGCTACTGCGCCTCTTCGGTATCCTCCGAAGGAAGCGGTGCAAGCGTTTCAAAATCAAACAGCTCCCAAACCTCCGGTTTTTCCAGCCCCAGTCTCCACACTGCCGCACCGGCAAGCTCTGCATTCTTGATATAGAGTAGCTTTTCCCGAAGGGAATCCTTCTCCTCCAGCCAGATTTTGTTTAATCCGGAGGAATTCCGATACTCCGCGTAATACTGCTTTGTAACATCATCCCACTCAGCAGTAATCTTATTCTTCTTTAACTCGTTCTCCGCAATCTGCATACTGAGTGCTGCCGAAGAAAGCTTCGTGCCTTCCGGGGTTTCCTTTTCCGTCCAAAGTCTGGTATAGAACGGAACTGCCATAATTACCTGTTCCTTCGCAACCATTGTGAGAATATCATCGACCGCCTTGGTCAAATATCCATAGGATGCCACGGAGCCTGCCACCGGTGACCCTGCATAATGTTCATCATACGCCATTATGACAACATAGTCAACCACTTTCCCCTGCGATCTCCAGTCGTAGTAAGCAGCATAATCCGTCGGAACATAATTGTCTACCGAAAGCACCAGCCCTTCCACACGACAACGTACGGAAAGCTCCCGCAAAAACTGGATGAAATGCGGCCCTGTCTCTAACGAAAGGTTCTCAAAGTCAATATTTATACCGTCCAGCTGATACTTCAATGCCAGTGAAATCAACTCCTCCACCAGATGCTCCCTCGCAGAAGTAGAAGAAAGCACAGCATACGTACTGACAGAAGAATCAAAATTGTCCACAAGTCCCCAGACGGAAAGCCCGTATTCCTTTGCCTTGGAAACATAGTCTTCCTCTGCAATAGAGGAAACCGTTCCTGCTTCGGTGCTTAACCTAAACCAGGTCGGCGAAATCACATTCAGCTGCCCGTTGGACTTGATAAGCCCTTCAAGGTTCTTGTTCGCCGCTGCTGTCGTTACCTGATGCCAGCCAAGGATTACCTTCTCCTCCGAAAGCAGGTGCGTAAACTCCGGCTCCTGCCAGGTGCTGGTAATTGTCTCATAAAATGTCTCTGTGAGGTCTTTCTTTCGGATATAGCCGTAAATCCCCTCCTCCGTCATAACGCGGAGGTAACCGTTTTCCCCGTCTCCCTCACCTTCTGCATAAAGCACGCGGGTGTTGTCCGTAAGCGCAAAAATCACACGGGCTTTCAAATCCGGTCGTTCGCGAAGTGCCGTAGCCTTCGTGGTGGACATATACAGCAAATCCTTTGAACCAATGCTTAACAGTACACGGTCCGGCTCCGGATAAAACTGATATCTCACGTCTGCAAAGGCGGTCAGAAGCTCCAGGGAGTAATAAAGCATTTCCCCTTCGAGAAGCACCGCCGGAGCAGAAAGTGCAACCCGCTCCTTATTAACATAATAGCCGTCCTCCCCAACCAAAATCCGAATAATCTCTGTCGGCTTCACATAGGAAAGCAGCTGTTCTTTTTCGTCAAAATAAAAATCGGTATGAAGCAAAGCCTGTACCGTCTCCTGATCGAGGTAAGCCATCCGGTCACGATACAGTGCGTTTTTTTCGTATTGATTCTGCCACACAAACAGATGCGCCTCACCGGCCGCAACCGGATACAATTCCACGGCTGACACCTGTTCCTTATTCGGCGTAAGCTTTTCTACAATGCGGATTATGGTCATTCCCGCAACTACAAACAAAATAACTACAATAATTCCTACTGCAATCTTAATTCCGGTTCGCTTTTTCACGTAATTTCCTCTTTTCTGTATGTTTTCCGGTCCGAAGTGTGACCGACTTCTAAGCAAGAATCAGAATGAAACCGGCTTTTCCATAAAAGCAGGGCAAAAGCTCCGGTTCATAATAAAAAATCTCCAGATTCAGTATATACAAAAACGTGAAAAAAATCAATGTATTTCCTCTTTTCCGGCTGCCGCTCCCTGCTGACAACTGTTTTGAGAGCACATGAGCCGCTGCATAGAAGCGGCAGCGGAAAAGTGCTGCTTTGTGCATCGGTACCGTTCTACTACAAAACCGTACCAAAAAAATTTACATGATGGGAGGCAGAACCCATTGTGATATGCAAACCTTGTCGGATGGCGGCCTTCACCGCCAAGCAGCATACTTACCGCAGTAGTTTTTCAAAGAACCGTTCCGTCTTCCGGTCCGGTGAAAGCGGGTCCGAAATTCTCGGCAGCTCCGCAATCCGTTGAAATTTTAACGGAAGCTCCAAAGCATCTCCTCCGGTCACAAGCGCAATCACATGCTCCCCTGACAAATGCTCCAAAAGCCGTTCTTCCAGCCGGTACCAGTCCGAAAGCCGCCATGGAAACGCATCGCCCACGACGATTCGCCGGTCACATCGAAAAAACTCCCCAAGCGGCTGATTTGATTTTCCACCAAAATGAAATACCAGTGTGGAAAATCCCTGCGCCAGAATCCGTTCCAGTCCGGTGTCTTTGGCTCCGCTGTAGTAGCTTACTCCACGAAGCGTAAATTCCTCCGGAACAGTCCTCTTTTTTCCGTGCAGGCTTTCATAAAGTGCGCAAAATACGCCCTGTCCGGATAAATCAATGCAGGCAACCCGACCCTCTTTCTTTTCACTGAAATATCCGGCAATCGTCACACAGACTGCAGCAGACTCTGCGCCATCCCATACACCGACAACACCAATCGATAGTTTTCCGTCACTTTTTTGTTTTTTTCTTCCTAAGGCTTTGCCGTAATACAATACGGAAAGCTCCTTTTTCAGTTCGGCAACACTTCGGTATCTTTTTGCCGGAAGTGTCTGTACACACCTTTCCAAAATACGTCGAAGCTCTCTGCGTTGTCCGGTTTCTTTTTCATTTCCCTGTCCAAGCATAACCCCCAGAATGCGTCCGATTCCGTACACATCCGTGCGCTCCTGTACTTCTCCGCGGTACTGCTCCGGAGCGGCAAAGCCCTGGGTACCAAAGGATACCGAAGCTCTTCCCTCGGATTGCATCGCACCGCCGAAATCAATCAACGATAATTGATCTCCGCAAATGATGATGTTCTCCGGCTTCAGATCAAGGTAAAGAATCCCTTCCCGATGCAGATATTCGATAATTTCACATAATCGTATGGAATAAAATAAGATAAATGAGACCGGCAGACTTTTCTGCCGGAACAGAATCTCGTTCAGACTCTCTCCCTCCATATCCTCCTCGATGATATAAGTGGCCCGTTCGTCCTCTTCAATATCATAGATACAGGGGATGGCTGCATGATGCAGCTGTTTCAGAATATGTGCTTCCTTCCGCCGTTCCTCATAGAACGGTCTGTTCTTGTACAGACATTTAATGACGCGCCGTTCCTTAAGCACCCTGTGTTCTGCAAGAAATACCTCTCCTCCGCTCCCGTTCGCCAGAATACGCAAAATACGGTACTTCCCAAATAATAACTCTTCTTCCATTTACTCCTTTCTGTCCGTTCCTGCATGGCACAGACATATTTGTCCTTTTGGTTCGGGTTGCGGTGAATTATCACCTGCATTAATTATAAATCCTTTTCCCGCCTTTTGACAAGCTCGCATTTTTCACGAACTTTTTGTCCCTTTTTCGTCATTTTACACAAAGCTTTGCCTCTCTCCCCGGAAGTCTCTCCATTTCCTTGAACTACCCATCGTCTAAAACCGGTGGGATTTCGGTAGCTTCATTTCAAACCCATGTGCTTATCTGCCTTTTTTATACTTAGTTCACAATTTATGTTATTGACTTCTCTCACGATTTACTATATACTTTCTATAATACAAAGAAGGGGGTGCATTCTTTATGACAATAGAACGTTTAAGTGATACACAGATTCGTGCTACATTGACCAAACAGGATTTGCAAGAGCGTCAGATTCAGATTAGTGAATTGCTTTACGGCAGTGATAAAGCAAAAGAGTTGTTTCGCGACCTGATGCAGCGGGCCTCCTACGAATGTGGATTTGATGCGGAGGACCTCCCTCTGATGATTGAAGCAATTCCGGTGGATTCCGATTGTCTTGTTCTTGTCGTTACAAAGGTTGAGGACGCAGATGAGCTGGATTCCCGTTTTTCACATTTTACCCCGTTCGAAGAAAAGGATGCTCCTGCTCAAAAACCGATTCTTCCTGCCCTTGCGGACGAGGTACTGAATTATTTCTCACAATTTAAGGAAATGCTTAGCAAAAAAGCAAATGACCTCGGACTTAAGATTGAGATTTCCTCAGAAACGGCTCCGGAGCTTCCGGCTTCCCTGATTAAGGTCTATCTCTTTGAGAAGCTTCGCGATGTCAGTCGCTTTGCTTCTGTTATCCAGTCCGTATACCATGGTGAGATTGAGCTGTATAAAGACAATGCAACCGGGAACTATTACCTGCTCCTCGACATTGCCGGTCATACCGCAGAAGAGTTTAATAAGCTTTGCAACATTGCTTCCGAGTACGGTCATCCGGTTACTTCAAACGCTGCAACACATCTGTATTACAAGGAGCATTTTTCCCCGATTACCGGAGAGCATCTGCTCGCTTCTCTTGCAAAATTAAACGTCAACGTATAACCGTTTTCGTTGTTTTTCCTGTATTTTAGGCTCGTACCTTCGGTACGAGCCTTTTCTTTCCCTGTGTGTATTCCTTTTGCTTACCGCCTATGCGTCAAGCTCCTGAACCAGCTGCTTTACTACCTTTTCAATGTTTCCAACATGCTCTGCGGTTACGGTAAACTTCTCTGCCATAGCTTCAGAGGTTTCTTCTGTTTCCTCAACGCTGTTTGTCATCTGCTCCATCCTTTGTTCCTCCGGCTGATGAAAGCCGTCCATCAGCCGGAGCCCTTTATTTCTGCCGGTTACCGTTCAAGCCTTTCCGTCTTTTCTTCCCATTTAGCGTTCAAGCCTTTCCGTTTTTTCACAGGTTATGGAAAAGCCTGTCGGCCGGTTGCCGGTAAGTGAAACACTTCTCTCATCCGGCTGGTTCGTTCCTACAAACACCTCATATTCACCTGCAGAAAGCATCAGCTCTGCCTCCTCATTAAACAGAGCAAATGCCGTATCATTAAGTGTGAGCTCAACTTCCTTTGTCTCACCGGCTGCAAGATGAACCTTTTTCAGACCCTTTAACTGATAATGCGGTGCACCCGGCACATTTTTTGCCTTAACGTATACCTGAACCGTCTCTGCTCCGTCATAGGAACCGGTATTCGTAAGCTTTGCCGTTACCTTAATCGAAGCTCCCTTTGCAATCCTGTCCGAAGAAACCTCTGCTTCCTTAAGTGCAAAGGTCGTATAGCTGAGCCCGTAGCCGAACGGATACAGTGCCTCATGCTCCATGTAACGGTAGGTTCTCCCCTTCATTGCATAATCCGTAAATGCCGGAAGCTCCTCGCTGGTACGGTAAAATGTTACCGGAAGCTTGCCCTCCGGTGCATACTCACCGAACAGCATCTGCGCAATCGCCCGGCCACCCTGTGCACCCGGATACCACCCCTCTACGATGGCCGGTACATGCTTCTCAGCCCACGGAAATGCAAGTGCACTGCCGGAAAGCAGTACGAGAACAACCGGCTTTCCGCTCTCGCAGATTGCCCGGATAATTTCATTCTGAATCCCCGGAAGCTCCAGATTCGGCTTATCGCCGCTGGCAAATTCGTTTCCCTGGTCGCCTTCCTCCCCTTCCAGGCCGGAATCCAGCCCCATCACAGCAATGACTACATCGGACTCATCACATACCGCGCGAACCTCAGCAATACGGTCATTTCCCTGACTAAGGCCGGATACCCGGTCCTTAAACAGATGGCAGCCCTCGGAATAACGGACTCTTACATCATCTCCAAGGTATTCCTGAATTCCTTCCAGTACGGTCACATACTCCGATGCCGTTCCCTCATAGTTACCGATGAGTGCCTTACGGTTATTGGCATTCGGTCCGATGACACCAACCGTCTTCAGCTTATCCTTACAAAGCGGAAGCGTATGGTTTTCATTCTTTAACAGACAAATCGTCTTTTTGGCAACGGAGAGATTAAATTCCTTTTCCTCCCTGCTGTCAACTGCAGAATAATCAATCGTGTTGTACGGTACATGCTCCGGTGCATCAAAAATGCCCAGACGCATCTTTGTTACATACAAACGCTCTACCGCACGGGTCAGCGTTTCCTCTGTTACAAGGCCTTCCTTCACCGCCTGCAAAAGGTTTGTAAAGATATGGCCACAGTTTAAATCACATCCATTGTTCATCGCAAGTGCAACCGATTCCACCGGAGTTGTCGTGACGCAGTGCCCTTCATGGAAATCCTTAATTGCCCAGCAGTCACTTGTAACATGACCGTCAAACTTCCACTCCCCGCGCAAAATATCCCGGAGCAGCGTCTTGCTTCCGCAGCACGGCTCGCCGTTCATACGGTTATAGGCACCCATTACCGTCTCAACCTTTGCCTCTGTCACACATGCCTTAAAGGCCGGAAGGTAGGTTTCATATAAGTCCCTTTTGGATACTTCTGCATTAAAGCTGTGACGGATGTCCTCAGGACCGGAGTGGACGGCAAAATGCTTTGCACAGGCAGCTACCTTCAGATATTTTTCGTCCTTCCCCTGCATTCCTTCGATAAAGCGTACGCCAAGCCGGGAGGTCAGATACGGGTCCTCGCCGTAGGTTTCATGGCCTCTTCCCCAACGCGGGTCTCTGAAAATATTAACATTCGGTGCCCAGAAGGTAAGTCCCTTGTAAATATCGGTGTCCCCATACTTCTGCTGCATATTAAACTTTGCTCTTCCCTCGGTGGATATGTGGTCGCCGACCTCCTCCATCATGTCCTCATCAAAAGCAGCCGCAAGTCCGATGGCCTGCGGATAAACCGTTGCAACTCCTGCTCTTGCCACGCCATGAAGTGCTTCATTCCACCAGTTGTAAGCCTTGATTCCAAGCCGCTCAATCGCCGCTGACCAGTGGAGTGTCTGAAATACCTTCTCCTCCAGTGTCATTTCAGCAACCAGTGCTTTTGCACGTTCCTTAAAGGAAAGTGTCTCGTCCTGATACTTTTCCATATGTAACCTTCTCCGAACTGTTCGGAGCACTCCCTTCCTTAAAAATCCATTACACTGTAAAATGCTTCCTTTGGCTGCTTATTGTCATCAAACAGCAACGGATAGTTTCTGCGCCCCCGAACCGGGAAGCCGTTCAGCCAGCTGTCATTATCCGCAACGCCCCAGAAGGTAACCGCATCAATGTGCTTTGCATATTCACGGTATACCTTGAAAAGCTTTCCGTAGAAGTCTGCCTGCTTTTTCGAGTATTCCGGATTCGGCCAGCTAATCTGCTCTCCGATGTCATGATTGTACATGGACACATCCAGCTCGGAAATGCGAAGCTTCAAGCCGAGTGCTGCATATGCCTCAATGCTTCTTTTTACCTCATCAACGTCCGGCGTGAAAATATTATAATGAGACTGCAGTCCCATGCCGGAAATCGGCACGCCCTCTGCAATCAGGCTCTTTAAAAGACGAAGAATCTTCTCTCGTTTCTCCGGAAAGCTGTCATTATAATCGTTGTAATAGAGCTCCGTATTTGGCACTATCTCCTTAATCACACGAAATACCGTTGCAATATAATCATCTCCGAGCACTCTTCTCCACGGAGTATCACGCAGATATTCCTCCGACTTGTCCTCGATTGCCTCATTTACAGCATCAAACGTTGCAAGCTCTCCATAATGCTCCTTCACCTTCTGTACATACGAGCGCAGTGTATCTAACAGCTTCTCCGGTGTAGTATTCTCAAAAAACTCCTTCGGAGTCTGATTGTGCCACACATAGGTATGACCATGAATGGCCATGTTGTTCTCTTTTGCAAGAGCAACAATCTGGTCTGCCGGTCCAAAGTTGTATTCTCCGTTTGGGCGAACCAGGCTGGACGGCTTCATTTCATTCGCACAGGTAACGCTGTTAAAATGAGTCGTAATCAAATCCTTTTTCGGCTCAATATCCCAGGTGCCAAATGCTACACCCACCTTAAAATACGGTGCATATTTTTCCTTTAATGTCTCTGCCATACAATTTGAATCTGACGCTTCCTCAGATTCACTCCTTTCCGTTTTAGAACAAAGAGTCCGCCTGCGGACTCTTTCATCAATGTATTTCCTACCGCATAAATCCCTGAAAGCGTCTGCCTCTCATCCGGTTTAATGCTTAGTATGCCTTTAACGAATCATCCTGCAAAGCACCGAAAAATGCATCCTTTACGTTCAAATCCTTATCAAAGAGATATGCATAGTTCCATAGCTCAACTCCAACTACCGTCTCTCCGGTCGTACTGTCAACGTACTCCTTCGGCTGGTTATCCGGGTGTTCATCATCCGATAAGCCTGCGAAGGTAACGGACGTAATGTTATATTTTCCATCATCCAAATACTTTTCCACCCAGCTCATCATCGCCTTATACTTCTTGGCAACCTTTTCCAGACTTTCTTCCTCCGTACGGTCCTTATCGTTTACGCTGCCGGTATCGGTGCTTACGCAAAACCCGGTCAGATGGAGCTCCAACCCGGTCTGATTTGCCAGCTTTATTATATCCTCAAACTCAAAAGTATTCGGTACATTCAACGTATAAGGAATTACAATGGAAAACCCGTCTATTGTTGTCTTTTCGTTAATTGCTTTTACAAGTGTCACAATAGAATTCTTACCAATCGAATCATCCAGTCCATCCTCGCGGTAATAAAGCTTCTGCCCCTGCGCCCTGTAGTTGTTTGCAAACTCATACGCCTTGTAAATATATTCTTCCCCAACCGTCTGATACCACGCGGAATTACGAAGCTTCTTATCAATTCGGTCAGAAGAATGGATAGCATCACTGACTACGTCCCAGGAGACTACCACATCAGGATAATTTGTATTGCAATACTCCATCATATCCTTGATATAATTTTCCATTCTGGCAAGCATAACATCTGAAGAAGGAGAAATAATCTTTGTTTCTGTTGTTCCATCTTCCAGCTCAGTTATCACAACCTCATCCTCAGAAAAATGCTCTGTAAAAAACCAGTTCGGCATTTCATGGGAAATCAGCACCGGTCCCATAACCGTCTTTCCGTTTTCCTTTGCATACTGTAAGATAGTATCTGCGCTTTTGAAATCAAGCACAGCTTTTTTCAAATTCCCGGCTGCACGCGTTGCAGCATAATCCAAAACAGTACCGGCTGATAACTCTGTCTTACAGCTCACATAGCCAAACTGTTTTGTCACAATCTCTTTTCTCTTTTCGTCCGTAACATCATTTTGTGTCGCAGAAAGTCCAATCAGAAGCTTGTCCTTATAAACCTCCGAAAGTGACGGAAGTATCCCTGTCTGCATATACTGTTCCTTATAATTGCGTTTCAGTACATTCCCCTCATCCTTTTTATCGTCTTCTGCGATAGGAGTCGGCGCTAGCGTTGGGCGTGCATCTTCTGCAGGTCTTGGGGTAACGGTAGGAACCGGCCCAATCTCAATTCCTCCTGCACATCCCCCGAATAAAAAAGCAGAGGAAAGAAGAAGTAATCCACATACCATACGTTTCCTCATGAAAACACCACTTCCTTTGTTTTCTCTTTTTGATAGAACATAAGGGGCAGACTAAGCTACCCCTTATGAAAAATCACTATGTTGTTTTAGATGAAATTACTTGTTGCACTCATCAATGCTTGCCTGCCAGGAATCCCAGATCTCATCGATTCTATCAGCCGGAGTTACGTTCTGGAACGGATACTGCCATACAAGCTGACCAATCTCTAAGTCAGCGATAAGAGTGGATACTAAGAAGTGAGTACTCTTACCGTCATTGAAACGAACGATGGTCTCATCTACTGCTCTCTCATCGTTGAAGTGAGCATAGTAGGTGTTCTTCCAGTCTTCCGGATCATCATAACCCGGGGTGTTCATGGTGTAAACATTGTAACCGAATGCAATCTTACCAGCGGTCTCTGCATCGTAGCAGGACGGGA
>CALZBV010000039.1 GCA_945622055.1 uncultured Clostridia bacterium | reverse complement strand
CTATACATATTTGGCAAAGACATTAACTTAATGCCAAGATATGGTGATTCAGAGGAGAAGGTTTCGTTATATATTAAGTTTAACAAATTGACTAATCAGTATGTGATTGTTATTTCGTTTCATAAACAGGAATATCCATTAACTTATAAATTCAAGTAATTTAAACATATGGAGAATAAAAAAGGAGGACACAAAAATGGCAAAGGAGAGAACACAATTCTGTATTGAATGCAGAGAAGAAACAATGTATCGAATACAACCTGTTTCTTGTCGAAAATGTATTAAGGATAAGGAGTATGAATTTATAATCTCAGAGGCTGTTTGTGAAAAATGTGGAAAAACAGTAAATATTCCGGGACTCATGGACAGTAATGCACAGGAGGTGGATAGACAGTATAGATTACAGGAAGGCATTGTTAGTATTGATGATATTTGTGATTTGATGGAAATATATAAAATTGGCAAAGCACCATTGTCTTTAGCATTAGGCTTTGGAGAAATTACAATTACTAGATACCTTTCAGGACAGGTTCCGTCAAAGGAATATTCCGATATTATTAGAAAAGCCTTGGAATCACCCATGTTTATGATAGAGAAATTGAATGAGAATATAGATAAGATAGGTGAAACGGCGTATAAAAAAGCAATGAATGCAGCAAAGGAAGTGGAACCATTATTTGAATTGTCTGAAAAAATATTGTTGGCTATATCTTACATTTTTAGAAAAGCAGAAGAAGTTACACCACTAGCTTTACAGAAGATGCTTTATTTTATTCAGGGCATATATATGGTTTTGTTTGGTGTAGAATTATTTAGTGAAGAGTGTGAAGCCTGGGCACACGGACCCGTATTTAAGGATGTATATGAAGTATTCAAAAGTTTTAAATATAATCCGATTGATGATACACGGTTTTCAATGCTTCAAAACAGATTTAATGAATTATCAGATAATGAAAAGAAGGTTATTGATTTAGTAGTAGAATCCTTTGGTATGTATAGTGGAAAGATATTGGAGCAGATTACTCATGATGAATCTCCTTGGATGGATGCTAGAAAAAATTGTTTGCCGGGAGAACCATCTAATGAAGTAATATCAAAAGAAGCAATTAAAGAGTATTTTTCAGAAGTTGCTAGAAATTATGAAATAGACAGTGTTGATGGTATAAAAAAATACATCAGCAGTAAGCTGCAAATTGTATAAGTTATGTAAGAGGATACTCTTAACATAGAAAAAGCCAGAGCGTAAGCTCTAGCTCATTCTCTTGTCAAAGCTGCCCTTTGACGTTATTTTTCGCAAAATAATCATATCAAAAGGTGCCAACATTTGCAAGGAGATTATGCAAAGAAGGTACAGATTTATGGCAGTACACCACGGTGGAAAAGTAGGTAAGGCTGGAAAAACGTTGGCTAGTAATTCTTCTAGTAAGAGTGCAAAAAGCAAAGCTGGAAAAACATTAGCTAATCATAAAGCTAAATGCCACTAATACGTAGGCGATAGACCTGAGCATGTCTAAAAAAGGCTCTGTATTTCTATGAATTTCAGAGAGGTAAAATATATGGAATGGTTATTTGATAAATCTGGAAATGCCGAATTGTTTTTGTATCAAGATAGATTTATAAGTAGAGAAGGCAGAAATTTGGGTTGGTTATATAATAATGATGTGTATCACATAAGTACAGGAAAACATATTGGTTGGTATGAAAATGGTATTTTATACAATGGAAATAATGATGTGGTTGCGTTTGTGAGAAATTGCCAAGGACACTTACCGTCGCAACCTGGTATTGGAGGAATCCCAGGGACTCCGGGGATTCCTGGGAGACCGGGAAAACCGGGATTTGGTGGCAGACCAGGCAGACCGGGGCGTGGTGGATGGTCTAGAGAATACGTACGGTCCATGTTTTTGTAATGTTAGTACGTATATGTTTGATAGTATGAAAGAAGGTTGAAATACACCTTCTTTTTTTATGCCCGTTTTTACGGGAAGGAGGTGGTTTCAAAATGTACACATTTTAAGACTATGTAAAACAGGCTGGTAAACAGTCTCAAAAAGTATCCAAAACTAATTTTAAGACGTCTCGGCAGTAGTGCAGACATTATGAGACGTAGGAAGGAGATTTTTTATGAAACGTTATGGTTATCACAGAACAAGCACCAGAGAACAACATTTAGACAGAGGTATCGCAGAGATTACTGCTTACTGCACAGCCAATAATTTAGAGTTGGAGAAGATATTTACCGACCAGCAGACTGGTAAGAACTTTAACAGACCACGTTACACTATTATGAAAGAAGATGTGTTAAGAGTAGGGGATGAGTTAATTATTACAGAGGTTGACCGGTTAGGTAGAAATAAGCAGGAAACGCTCCGTGAACTTCAATATTATCGTGATAATGGAATCAGGGTTAAGATTCTGGAGCTTCCGACAACACTTATGGACTTATAATTGGACAAAAAGAAAGCACTGCAGACAGAGGAGCTGATGAATGCAGTCATGAAGAGCAGTCGCTCCTAAGAGGAGATTCTTAGATACATTCAGTCGGATTCATCTGAAGATCAGGAATTATAATCTATAAAAAGTCTCCAGTTTCAGTTGTCAGTGCTGAGACTGGAGACTTTTAGGTTTAAAATTTCTGGAAGTTCACAAATAAGCAAAAGCTAATTGTCACCAGATTACTGTGAAAGGTTGACAATACGGTGGGAGAGTGGTAAGGTAAGAATGCGCAAAGAAAAGGGAAGTTGAGGTTTGGTCATGACCGGAAAACAGGAAGTATTTCAATTTTTATCGGAACATAAAGGAGAGTATCTGTCCGGAGAGGAATTAGCCGGAAAGCTGTATATTTCGAGAAATGCGGTATGGAAAGCAATTGAGGCACTGCGCAAGGAAGGACACGAAATCGAGGCACTGACCAGACGCGGGTACCGTCTGGTGGCGTCTGCGGGAGAACGGGAACCGGGGCTTAGGGTGAACAAAGAGGAGATTCTTGCGGCAGTGAAGCATAAGGAGTTTTTACCGATTGTTACGGTGCTCGAACAGACGGAGTCCACAAATCGCGTTGTAAAAGAAATGGCAATGCAGGGGGCAGCGGAGGGAACGCTTGTGGCAGCCGTTTCGCAGAGCAGTGGACGCGGAAGACTCGGAAGAAGCTTTTTTTCTCCGGAAGGAGGAATTTATATGAGTTTTTTGCTGCGTCCGAAGCTTCCGGCAGAGAAGGCAGTGTTTCTGACCACGGCGGCAGCCGTCTCGGTTGCACGTGCAATTGAAAGGGTAACCGGAATCCGTGCGGGAATCAAATGGGTAAACGATATCTTCGTATCCGGGAAAAAGGTATGCGGAATTTTAACGGAAGCGGGAATTGATTTTGAAACCGGACTGCCGGAGTATGTTGTGATTGGAATCGGAATCAATGTAGAACCGAAAGAGCTTCCAAAGGAGCTTGCGCCAATCGTCGGTTTCCTGAATGATGCTGCAAAAAAGCCTGTAAACAAGAGCGTGCTTGTTGCGGCAATCTGGGATGAGTTTGCCGGGATTTATCCAAAGCTTTCTTCGGCGGAATACATGGAGGAATACCGGGAACGTTCCGTACTTCTTAACCGGGAGGTAACGGTGCTGGATCCGTCCGGATATTATACAGCAGTCGTAAAGGACATTGACCGTGACGGCCACCTGATTGTGGAAAAGGACGGAAAAACAGAGTCTCTTGCAAGCGGTGAGGTCAGTGTGAAGCTGTAGGCCTTCCCCTTGTGTGTGCTCAAATTATATGTTCTCAAACAAAGAAAATACAACACATATGTTAAAAAAAGTAATAGGAGAAATTGCAAATGGAAAGAAATGAATCTGTATCAGCGGGAAAAAATGCGAAAAATCACAGCATTACAGTAGTAGAAATGACCAAAGTGGCGCTGATGACTGCATTGCTCTGCGTTATTGCACCGCATACCATCATTTTGCCGGTCAGTCCGGTCGGAATTACGCTCGGAAGCTTTCTGGTTTATTTGGCGGGAGCACTTCTCGGACCATACCTTGGTTCCTTAAGCGTTCTGCTTTATCTGCTCCTTGGATTTGCGGGACTTCCGGTATTTTCCGGGTATACCTCGGGGGCAGCCAAGCTGCTCGGACCGACGGGAGGCTATCTGATTGGCTTCATTCCGTGCGCCTTTGTTATCGGGATGTTCATGAAAAAATATAAAAAGGGAATTCAGGGCATTCTTATGATTGTGCTCGGTGTGGTAGTGGGCACGCTGGTTTTATATACCTTCGGTACCATTTGGTTTCTTGTGGTTTATACAAAGGGCATTACCTTAAAGGATGCGCTGGCAAAATGCGTCATACCGTTTTTACCGCTGGATACAGTGAAAATTATTGTTTCTGCGGTTTTAGTTCCGCCGGTGCTTTCGGCACTGAAGCGTCTGGATGCAGAAAGATAAGCAGGCCGGAAGGACGCAGTAACGGTTTTGTCCGGGAAAAGCCAATAGTATGTCCCCACCCCTTCGGAGCAAATGCCGAAGGGGTTTTTATGTAAGCGGCGCAGAATATCGCAAAGCGATATTCTTTATCGAATGGAAATGAATGTCTTATGATTTTATATCGAAGGTTTTCTTGCGAAAAAATCTTTTTTATGGTATGATGAAGCGAGTATGAAAACAAGGGAGAGCAATGGGATGAGAATTGATGAGATATATAAAACAAAAAAACAGGTGCTTTCTTTCGAGATTTATCCGCCGAAGAGAGATACAACTCTGACCTCGATTGATGAAACCCTTCAGGTGCTTTGCGGATTAAAGCCCGATTTTATCAGTGTTACCTTTGGGGCAGGCGGTTCAACAACGAATAGTCTGACGGTAAACCTTGCAAAGAAAATCAAGAGGGAATATGGGATTGAACCGGTTGTTCATCTGACCTGCATCAACTATGACCATAATGAAATCCTCGCATTTACGGATGAGCTTGCAGAAGCCGGTATTGAGAATGTGCTTGCACTCAGAGGAGACCGCAATCCGGATATTGAGCCGAAGAAGGAGTTTTTCTACGCCTCTGAGCTGGTAGCGTTTTTAAAGGAGCAGCGCGGAAATCTTTGTATTGGCGGTGCCTGCTATCCGGAAGGACATACGGAGGCTTCGGATAAGGTAACCGATATTCATAATTTGAAGAAAAAGGTGGATGCCGGTGCGGACTTCCTGGTTTCCCAGTTGTTTTTCGATAACGAGATGTATTATTCCTTCCGTGAGAAAATGCGAATTGCAGATATCAGTCGTCCGGTTTCTGCCGGAATCATGCCGGTAATCAACCGTGCACAGATTGAGCGTATGGTATCGTTATGCGGTGCATCACTTCCGGAGAAATTCCGCAGGATTCTCATGAAATATGAGAATGACAGGGAAGCCCTGTTTGATGCGGGAATGGCATATGCAGTGAATCAGATTGTAGACCTTCTGGCAAATGAAGCAGAGGGAATCCATATTTACACGATGAACAATCCGGCGGTGGCAAAGCGAATCTGTGATTCTATCCGTCACTTGATTTAAGATTCGGGCAGTACCGGGGACGGACCATCGAATCAGAAGTGCAAGGATGAAAATATCAGAAGAATAGAAAATAAAGGGACGGAACGTAGTATGACCAGACAGGAATTCAGGGAACTAGCGGAAGCGAGAATTGTATTTTTGGACGGAGCAACCGGAAGTAATCTTCAGAAAGCGGGAATGCCAACCGGCGTTTGTCCGGAGCAGTGGATCTTGGAGCACCCGGAGGTGTTTATTGGTCTGCAGAAAAGCTATTTGAACAGTGGCACCGATATTTTGTATACCCCGACCTTTTCCGCAAACCGGATTAAGCTTGAGGAATACGGACTGAGGGATTCTCTGGAGGATATGAACCGCCGGCTGGTCGGTCTCAGCAAGAAGGCGGTAGGAGAATACATTGTCGAGCATCAGCAGGCGAGAGAGCTTCCTCTTCTTGCGGGGGATGTGACGATGACGGGAAAGCTTTTGCAGCCGGTCGGACCGCTTGGCTTTGAAGAGGCGGTTGAGGTATATAAGGAACAGTTTTCGGTATTGGAAGCGTCCGGGGTGGACCTTTTTGTAATCGAGACGATGATGAGTCTTCAGGAGACAAGAGCAGCGTTAATTGCCGCCCGGGAGATTTCGGAGCTTCCGGTCATGGTTTCGATGACCTTTGATGAAACGGCACATACCCTTTACGGAACGGAGCCGGAGACGGCAATGCTTGTGTTGCAGGGTCTTGGAGCGGATGCGGTAGGTGTGAACTGCGGCTCGGGACCGGCACAGTGTGCAGAGATTGTGAAGCGTATGAAATCGGTCGCAAATGTCCCTGTAATCGCAAAGCCGAATGCGGGACTTCCGCATTTTCAGAATAACGAAACGGTGTACGACCGTACCCCTGAGGAGTTTGCGGAGGAAACGGCAGAGCTGGTTTCGCTTGGGGCCGGCATCGTCGGTGGCTGCTGCGGAACGACTCCGGAGCATATCCGCTTATTAAAGGAGCGCCTATGTAAAGCGTTTCCTCCGGAAATCAGCACTACGCCAGTGCGTGCGGTAACAAATGAAAGAAAAACCCTGATGATTGATCTGGATGGAGCATTCCTTGCGGTAGGTGAGCGTATCAATCCGACCGGAAAGAAGGCATTTCAGGAAACCTTGCGTAACGGGGATACGTCCATGGCACTGTCCTTTGCGAGGGAGCAGGAGGAAAACGGTGCGGCCATCTTAGATGTAAATGTCGGAATGGGTGGCATCAATGAGAAAGAGATGATGTGTAAGATTGTGGAGGAGGTTTCGCAGGCTGTAAATTGCCCTCTTTCCATCGATACGAGTGATGTTTCTGCAATGGAAGCGGCGCTGCGTATATATCCGGGACGTGCGCTTGTAAATTCAGTTTCCTTAGAGGAGGGACGCGCAGAGGCTTTATTCCCAATTGTAAAAAAATACGGAGCAATGGTTGTCGTACTTCCGCTTGGAAGTGGAGGACTTCCGAAGGATACCGCGGAACGGAAGGAGCACCTTCGTACGTTAGTGCATAAGGCTTCCGAGTATGGGATTCCGAAAGAGGCTCTGGTTGCGGATGGTCTTGTTATGACTGTGGGTGCAGAGAAAAATGCAGGTCTTTCTGCGATGGAAACCATCCGGTACTGTAAAGAAGAGCTCGGAATTGCAACAACCTGCGGATTGTCTAATATTTCTTATGGTCTGCCGGAACGGGGCTTTGTGAATACGGCGTTTCTGACGATGGCGATTTCCTGTGGTCTTACGATGGCAATTGTGAATCCGAATCAGGAGCTTCTGATGAACATGGTGGCGGCAACCGAGGTGCTTCGTGCAAAAGAAGGAGCGGATTTGAAATACATCGAGCGTGCTGCATATCTAAAGGAAAAGAAAGAGCAGGAGGCTCTGCAACAGGCAGAAGAGGCAAAGAAGGCAGCCCTGGCGGAAAGTGCGAAAAAAACAGCTGAAAATCAGGAAGCTTCCTTAGCGCAGAGGAAAACACCGGCAGAGGCAGCGGAACAGACTCCGCTTTATATGGCAGTGCTTCGCGGAGAAAAGAAAAAGGTTTCTGATTTGACGCAACGTCGATTGACGGAAGGAAGGCAGGCGGCGCAGATTCTGGAGCAGGAGCTGATTCCGGCAATCACGGAAGCCGGAGACCGGTTTGAGCAGAAGAAGTATTTCCTCCCGCAGCTAATTGGCGCAGCAGAGGCCATGAAGGTGGCTGTGGTGCTGCTGAAGCCACTGCTTGCCGGGGAAGAAAGCGCACAGATTGCCGGAACCATTGTAATTGCTACGGTGTCCGGAGATATTCATGATATCGGGAAAAATCTGGTTGCGCTGATGCTTAAGAATCATGGCTTTACCGTGGTAGATCTCGGTAAGGATGTTGATACGGAGCGGATTCTTTCCGAGGCAGAACGGCTGGATGCGGATATTATTGCGCTCTCAGCCCTGATGACAACGACCATGCGTGAAATGGGAGAGGTAGTAAAAGGAAGAAATGAGCGAAAGCTTCGCAGCAAAATCATGATTGGCGGTGCGGTAACGACACCGGAGTATGCAAAGGAAATCGGCGCAGAAGGCTACTCAAAGGATGCGCAGGAGGCAGTTATAGTTGCAAAAAAACTGGTACAAAGTTGTGTATTGTAACAAATTGTGATATGATGAAAGAATGGAAATAAAAACAGCAAGAGGGTTCTTTTGCGGAAAAGAGGGCATATGTACAGTGTTGAGTTAAGTAAGCTTATGACGAAAATGCAGCTTGAAAATTGTACTCCGGAGATTGACGTCAGCAATATCATGATTACGCAGCCGGATGTGAACCGTCCTGCACTTCAGCTGGCAGGCTTTTTCGATTACTTTGATGCGGAACGCGTCCAGATTATCGGAAATGTGGAGCATGCCTACATGGAAAAGATGGAAAAGGACCACGGAATCAACATTATGAAGAAGCTGATGAGCTTTAAGGTGCCGTGTATTATTTTCTGCCGTGGCATTGAGGTTCCGGAGGAGCTGCGTAAAATCGCAATTGAGACGGGGGTTCCGCTTCTTCGTTCCCAGTCCTCTACGTCTTCCTTTATGGCAGAGGTGATTCGCTGGTTAAAGGTTGAGCTTGCACCGCGTATCTCGATTCATGGGGTACTGGTTGATGTATACGGTGAGGGTATTCTGATTATGGGTGAGAGCGGTATCGGTAAGAGTGAGGCTGCACTGGAGCTGATTAAGAGAGGTCATCGTCTGGTATCGGATGATGTCGTTGAGATTAAGAAGGTAAGTGATGAAACCTTAATCGGTTCTGCGCCGGATATTACGAGACATTTCATCGAACTTCGCGGTATCGGCATCATCAACGTAAAGACGCTGTTTGGTGTTGAAAGTGTTAAGAATACCCAGTCCATTGACCTTGTCATCAAGCTTGAGGAGTGGGACCGCAACAAAGAATATGACCGTTTTGGTATGGACGAGGAATATACGGAGTTTCTTGGGAATAAGGTATTATGCCACTCGATACCGATTCGTCCGGGTCGTAACCTTGCAATCATCTGTGAGTCGGCAGCGGTTAACTACCGTCAGAAGAAGATGGGCTACAACGCTGCGCAGGAGTTCTTTGAACGTGTAACGAACAATTTGATGAAAAACAGCGGAAACACCCAGAATTAATTCAGGAGGAAGGTAAAGTGGAACAGTACATTTTTGGTGTCGATATCGGAGGAACCGCAATTAAGTGTGGTTTATTTACAAAGGCAGGAGAGTTAAAGGAAAAATGGGAGATTTGCACGAACCGCGAAAATGCGGGAGCAAAGGTTCCACAGGATATTGCGGATACGCTTAAGGAAAAGTGTGCAGAGCGCGGAATCGATAAGGAACAGGTACTTGGAGTAGGTCTTGGGGTTCCGGGACCGGTAAAGGAAAACGGTGTTGTTTCCCACTGCCCGAATCTTGGATGGCGTGACAGGAACGTAAATGAGGAGATGAGCCGGCTGACCGGATTTCCGGCACTGGCTGCAAACGATGCAAATGTTGCAGCGCTTGGCGAAATGTGGAAGGGTGGCGGTGCCGGAGTTAAGAATCTTGTACTGGTTACACTCGGAACCGGAGTAGGCGGTGGTGTAATCGTGGAGGGTAAGATTGTTGCAGGTGCAGGCGGTGCAGGTGGTGAGCTCGGCCATATGGTAATGGATCCGACGGAAACGGATGTCTGTGGTTGTGGCGGATATGGTCATCTGGAGCAGTATGCTTCCGCAACAGGAATTGTCCGTATGGCAAAGAAGCGTCTTGCGGCAGGGCAGGAGGCTACATCTTTAACGGAAGGAAAGGAGCTTACGGCAAAGGACATTTTCGATGCAGCAAAGGAAGGAGACAGGGTCGCAGGTGAACTCGTGGATGAGCTCGGCAAGGTGCTTGCAACCGCACTCGCACATGTGGCAGCGGTTACGGACCCGCAGGCCTTCGTAATCGGCGGTGGCGTTTCTAAGGCAGGAAAGATTCTGACAGATGCGATTGAAAAGCATTATAACGTCGGAATCATGAAGGCTTTGCAGAACAAGGAATTTCGTCTTGCAACGCTTGGAAATGATGCCGGTATTTACGGCTGTGCGAAGATGATTCTTGATCTTTCCGAAAAATAGAGGAGGATTCTTTTGGACAACTTTCATAAAAAATTATCGGAAGTGTTACAAAATGAGAACGGGTGTCTTTGTGAAGAACCAATGAGCCGCCATACGACATTTCGTGTTGGCGGACCGGCGCAGTACTTTATCACAGTTACGAATCCTGTTGAGCTTACCGGGGTTTTGAAGCTCTGTAATGAATATGATGTGCCGATCACCGTACTCGGAAACGGAAGCAATGTTTTGGTTTCAGATGCCGGAATCCGGGGCGCTGTGCTTCGGCTTTCAGGAGAATTTCTGAAAAGTGAGATTACGGAAGATGTTTCCGGACAAACGCTTTTGGTTACGGTCGGGGCAGGAAGAATGCTCTCTTCCTTTGCAATGGAGGTAGCCAGGCTCGGTTATACCGGCGCGGAGTTTGCAGCCGGGATTCCGGGGACGGTCGGCGGTGCAGTGATGATGAATGCCGGAGCCTACGGCGGAGAAATCAAAGACTGTATCCAAAACGCAGAGTGGGTATCCTTTGAAGGAGAATGCAGGGGTTTTCAGAGGGAAGAGCTGCAGCTTTCCTATCGTCACAGCATTTTTTCAGAAAAACAGGGGATGATAACAAAGGCCGGCTTTTGTTTTCCAAAAGGCGAAAAGGAAGAGATTCTTTCCAAAATAGAACAATTGAACCGGATGCGAAGGGAAAAGCAGCCATTGGAATATCCGAGTGCAGGCTCAACGTTTAAGCGCCCGGAAGGGCATTTTGCAGGAAAACTGATTCAGGACTGCGGTCTTGCGGGATATTCTGTCGGTGGTGCGCAGGTTTCGGAGAAGCATTGCGGGTTTATAATCAATCGTGAGGCTGCAACGGCACAGGAGGTATACCGACTGATTTATGAGGTTTCTGACCGGGTGGAAAAAGAATTTGGTGTCCGGTTAGAGCCGGAGGTACGATTTCTTGGTAAATTTACGGAGTAGCCGGCGGAGGCTTTAATATGTCTTTTTCAATGGAAGTGAAGCAGGAGCTTTTTGAAATATTATCCCCGGCAAGGCATTGTAAAATTGCTGAGCTCTCGGCCCTTTTTTCCGGGTGCGGAAAAATAGATATTGACAAAAGTGGACAACTTCATATAAAATTACAAACGGAAAGCGAATATGTAGCGCGAAAGAGTAATCTGCTGCTGAACCGGCTTGGCATTTTTCCGGAGCATGTATCTGTCCGGACAGTCAGAAACCGGGGGAATCATACGGTGTTTGTACTGGAATTGTACGGCAAAACGGCGCAGAAGGTACTCGAGCTGCTGAAACTGGTTCCGCAGGGAAATGGAGCAATGAGGTCAGATGGTGTGGTTACGATGAATACCTGCTGTAAACGGGCCTTTTTGCGTGGGGGGTTTCTGTCTGCAGGATCGGTCAGCAATCCACAAAAGTCATATCATTATGAGATAAGTGAACAGGATGGTCAGCGTGCCGGACAGCTTGCTGAGCTGATTGGTTCATTTGGGGTAGAGGCGAAAACTATCGTGCGTAAGAGCTATCATGTTGTCTATGTGAAGGAAGGACAGCAGATAGCGGAGCTACTGAATATTATGGAAGCACACAAGGCGTTGATGAGGTTTGAGAATGAGCGTATCGTGAAAGAAGTACGCAATTCCGTCAACCGTCAGGTAAATTGTGAAACGGCGAATTTGGAGAAGACCGCCAATGCTGCCAGAAAGCAGTATGAAGAGATTATCCTGATCAGGGATACCGTCGGTTTACAGGCATTGGATGAGAATTTGGAGGAAATAGCGCTGCTTCGGTTAGAAAACCCGGAGGCTTCTCTGGTGGAGCTGGGAGAGCTGCTGAGTCCGAAACTCGGAAAGTCCGGTGTAAATCACAGACTGAAAAAAATCAGTGAATTTGCAGAAAATTTACGCAGATAGGTAAAGGAGGAAGAAAATGGTTTCCAGAAATTTGACAATCAGCACCCCATATGGTGGGTTTGATGAAAAGCCGGTGGCTTTATTGATTCAGGCTGCAAGCCGTTACGACAGCAGAATTCTGATTGAGAGCGGTGAAAAAACGGTAAATGCAAAGAGCATCATGGGGATGATGACTTTGATTTTATCTTCCGGTCAGAAGGTAGTTGTCAGTGCAGAAGGTGCGGATGAGGAAGCTGCAATTGCTGAAATGGAAAAATGTTTGAGCAGTAACAACTAAGAAAGAGATGCAGCCGTAAAGATGCCGAGGTGTCTTTGCGGCTTTTCTTGTCTATATAATCGGTATTGCTTACCGGGAGAAGGGGGCAGGTATGGAGTTTACACATCTTCATGTGCATACGGAATACAGTCTTTTGGACGGTTCTTCAAAAATAAAAGAGATTGTGGCAAGGGCAAAGGAACTTGGAATGGATAGTCTTGCAATCACGGATCATGGTGTAATGTATGGCGTGATTGACTTTTACCGTGCCTGTAAGGCAGAGGGGATTCGTCCGGTGCTCGGCTGTGAGGTTTATGTTGCGCCGGGCTCGCGTTTTTTGAAGGAAGGCGGCAGCGGCGAGGAACGATACTATCATCTGGTGCTGCTGGCAGAAAATAATACCGGATATTCGAATCTTATGAAAATCGTATCCAAAGGCTTTACCGAGGGATATTACTATAAACCGCGTGTTGACCTTGAGGTGTTAAAGGAGTATCACGAGGGTATCATCGCGCTGTCTGCCTGCCTTGCGGGGGAGGTGGCCACGAATATACGTCGGGGGTTTTACGAGGAAGGAAAAGAAGCTGCACTGCGTCTTCAATCCATTTTTGGGGAAAATAACTTTTTTCTTGAGCTCCAGGACCACGGAATTTCGGAACAGCGTACGGTAAATCAGGCTTTGCTTCGTATGAGTACGGAAACCGGTATTCCGCTTGTTGCAACGAATGATGTGCATTACACACTGGCAGAGGACGAAAAGCCGCATGATATCCTGCTTTGCATTCAGACGCAGAAAAAAGTGACGGATACAGACCGTATGCGTTATGAAGGAGGTCAGTATTATCTGAAGTCTCCGCAGGAAATGGAGGAGCTGTTCCCGTATGCGAAGGAAGCACTGCGTCGTACCAGGCAGATTGCCGACCGTTGTGAGGTGGAAATTGTTTTTGGTGAGTATAAGCTTCCGAAATATGATGTTCCGGCGGGCTATACTGCAAAGGAATATTTGCATAAGCTCTGTGAGGAAGGACTAAAAAAACGTTATCCGGATGCGGGGGAGGAGCTGCGGCAGCGGCTGGAATATGAGCTGAATACCATTGAGGGTATGGGATTTGTCGATTACTTCCTGATTGTATGGGATTTTATTAAATACAGCAGAGACAATAAAATTGCTGTCGGACCGGGACGGGGAAGTGCAGCAGGAAGCATCGTTTCGTATTGTCTTGGAATTACGAATATTGATCCGATTCGTTATAATCTCCTGTTTGAGCGCTTTTTAAACCCGGAACGACTGACTATGCCGGATATTGATATCGATTTTTGTTACGAGCGGCGTCAGGAAGTGATTGATTACGTTGTGCGAAAGTATGGGAAGGACCGGGTAGTACAGATTGTAACCTTTGGTACCATGGCTGCAAGGCTTGCAATCCGCGATGTCGGACGTGCGATGGACCTTCCGTATGCAAGGGTAGATGCGGTAGCAAAGCAGATTCCTACGGATCTGGGTATTACGATTGAAAAGGCGCTGGTGCAGAACCCGGAGCTTCGTACGATGTATGAAACAGACGAGGAGCTGCATGAGCTTATTGATATGTCCATGCGTCTGGAGGGACTTCCGCGTCATACGTCCATGCATGCGGCCGGTGTCGTTATTGCGAATGCACCGGCAGATGAATATGTTCCGCTATCCAGGGGGGCCGAGGATGTTATCACGACGCAGTTTACAATGACAACACTGGAAGAACTGGGACTTTTAAAGATGGATTTCCTCGGTCTGCGTACGCTGACGGTAATTCAGGATGCTGTGAAAATGATCAATCGCGGAAGAAAGCCGGAAGACTGTCTGGACATTGATAAGATTGATTATGCGGATAAAAATGTATTTGAACTGATTGGTTCCGGAAAAACGGAGGGGGTATTCCAGCTGGAAAGCACCGGGATGAAGAACTTCATGAAGGAGCTGAAGCCGGGCAATATTGAGGATGTTATTGCAGGAATTTCCCTGTATCGTCCGGGGCCGATGGATTTCATTCCCAAATATATTGAAGGAAAGCAGAATCCGGACGGAATTAAGTATGACTGTAAGGAGCTGGAGCCGATTTTGGAGCCGACGTATGGCTGCATCGTGTATCAGGAACAGGTTATGCAGATTGTGCGTGATCTTGCAGGCTACAGCTACGGCCGAAGCGATCTGGTGCGTCGTGCCATGGCAAAGAAAAAGGCGTCCGTGATGGAGAAGGAGCGCCAGAACTTTGTATACGGAAACGAAGAAGAGGGAGTTCGCGGTTGCATTGCAAATGGAATTTCCGAGGAGGTTGCAAATAAAATATACGATGAGATGACCGATTTTGCAAAGTATGCATTTAACAAATCGCATGCGGCAGCCTATGCGGTCGTATCGTATCAGACAGCCTATTTAAAAACCTACTATCCGGTAGAGTTTATGGCGGCACTGATGACCTCCGTCATGG
>CALZBV010000038.1 GCA_945622055.1 uncultured Clostridia bacterium | reverse complement strand
TATAAGGTAGCGAATTGCAGTGTCCATGTTTTAGATATGGACACAATGAAATTTGAAGTTGAAAACAAAATCGATTTCTTGCTATCCGCAGTAAACTAAAAAATTTCAGTCTTGTGGAGAAATTGAAAGTATGCATGAATTTGAATTTGACGAGGTAAAAAGATGAAAGATTTTATATTCATTACAGGAGCAAGTGGTATAGGAAAAACTACTTTGAGTAACGGTTTGCTCGAGCACTATAAAACAACATGTGTAGAGCAGCATATGATACCTGAGTTCATCTCACGAGATGGCACCGAGCCGATGACAGGAGAACTTGAAGAGCTTACTTGTTGGGAAAATCAAGTGGCAATGCTTATGTGTTTTCATAGGTTAGGTTATAAAAATATAATTGCTTCTGATATTGACGATTTAAGAACGGCAGATATTCCTGTTGTTTTTAAAGGAACTAATTTCATCACAATAAAGCTTGTAAGCAGCGATTTATATCAAATTCAGGAACAGATGAAAAATCGACCTAATAACGGACTTATAGATTATGAATTGCAAGAAAAGATGAACGAAAAAAATATTAAGCGAAATCCCCTTGTCAACGAAGTGGAAATTGATGTCGCAGGTAAATCAATTGAAGAGGTACTGGAACAAGCCATAAGTATTATAGATACCACGACCTCTCTTCTTGACTATGAATATACAAAACCGCCCAAAGAGATGTTTTATTCATGGGTTTTTGCGAATGGATTAAGATAAATTCCAATTTCGAAGAGTTGAAACTTTCAGTTGTGCGCCCAGCGAAGGGCAATTAACCAAACGGGTGAAAATCCTGTCTAATTAAGGTCTAGCCAACCGATTAGTAGCGAGTCTTGAGTAGCTGTCAGTAATGACAGTTGCTAAGCGTAGACAGCGAGCAAGTAGGGTTGCAATGCGATTGAGCCTCGACAGGCTAACTCTCAGAAGGCTGACGTTGTGGTACAAGTTTGTTATCAAAAGCAATACCTTTGGAAACATGGGATGGCTATATCGGGATGCTGAAAGTGTATCCGTTGGCAAAGCCGCACGTACGGTTCTGTGAGGGGCTAGTGTCGTGAGGCATTAGGCTACTCAACTGGTGAGGCAGCTCTTCACCGAAAGAGGATGAATACAAAAAGTTCAAGGAGAAAATCTCTATCATGAAGTTAATTCGTATATTTCACCAAAGCCAATCATCTCAACAAAAAAATGGAACTTTTCAGGGCATCAGTTCCTTTACACTGCATATCATCGCCATGCTTCTTATGCTGTGCGACCATTTTTGGGCGACGATTCTTTCCCAATACGCCTGGCTCACCTGGGTAGGCAGGCTTGCTTACCCCATCTTTGCCTTTATGCTGGTGGAGGGCTATTTCCACACCCGGAATTTGAAAAAGTATCTGGGACGGCTGCTCTTTTGGGCGATTTTATCTGAGTTGCCCTTCAACCTGATGTACGGAGGCAGCCTGATCTTTCCCTTCCATCAAAATGTACTTTGGACATTCCTGCTGGGACTTTTGTTTATTACCGGCATTGAAAAAACGCGCCATAAAGGAAAGCCTCTGCTGACGATTATCGTCTTTTTGCTTTCAGCAGCCGCAGGCTATGTGCTTGGTTTCCTTGCTATGGTAGATTATTTTGGATATGGAATATGGATGGTACTGCTTTTCTACCTGTTCCGTGGAAGAAAATGGTGGTGCCTTCTGGGACAATTTGTTGGACTGTGCTGGATTAACTCGGAGTTAATCGGAGGTCTATCCGTTCCGGTACAAATTTTTGGGCACGAAATATTCATTGTACAACAGTCAATGGCATGTCTGGCACTCGTCCCTATCTGGCTGTACAAGGGGAAACAGGGACCGCACAACAAAATCATCCAAACCGCTTTTTACGCCTTTTATCCAGTGCATATGCTGATTCTTTCGCTGGCAGCACTATAATTTGGATGCAATCATTTCTGTGGGTATAGAGTGAAATCCGTTTGAGTGGACGACGTTTTTACTAAAAGCTTACCGATATATATGCCACCAGTATGGATTATGATAAAAATGCACCTACGACTAAACTGTTTTTTGCAAAGATACAGAACAACGAAGCGTTGTTCCCTGTCCGGCAACTTTATGGGTTATCCGGTTGCAAAAATTCTAATAAAATGGTATACTGAGCCATGTTGTGCTTAGGAAAGCCAAAGAAGGGAGAACCATGGAAACGATGAAAAAGCTATATGTGAAATATAAGGAAATACTGATGTATCTGATTTTCGGAGTTGCTACGACGGTAGTGAACTGGGTTGTCTATATTATCTGCACAAAGGCGCTTGGAATCGGTGGTGCAGAGCTTTCAAAGCTTCAGATTACGATTTGCAACGGAATTGCATGGTTTGTTGCTGTGAGCTTTGCCTTTGTTACGAACAAGCTGTTTGTGTTTGAAAGTAAAAGCACCGAAAAGAGCTTTTTACTTTTGGAGGCTGCAAAATTTTTCGGTGCCAGAATTTTTTCGGGATTTTTTGAGATTCTGCTCCCGGGCCTATTGATGACAATCGGCCTGAATCAAGCAGTATTCGGTGTGGAAGGTGCTATTGCAAAGGCAATTACAAGTGTTGTCGTTATCGTAATGAATTATGTACTGAGTAAGCTTTTTGTGTTTCGGAAGAAAGACAAAAAAGATAAATAAGATAGTGGAAAACAGTAAAAACCGCGTCCTAAAATGCGATAACGCAGATAGGACGCGGTTTTTTCAACGGGAAAGGTGCAGCCTTCCTTCTGCCGGTAGGGCATTCCTTCGATACTCCGACGGCGTTTTTTCGGTCTGCTCCTTAAACTGGCGCATGAAATGGATTTCGCTATGGTAGCCGCACATGTCGGCTACCTGATAGACCGGCAGTGTGGTAGAGGATAGCAGGTAACAGGCGTATTCCGTGCGGGCACGGATGAGGTCTGCGACGACACCGGTGCCGTACAGCTTCCGGTAGATGTGCTGGAAGGAGGAACGGCTCAGTCCGGCCTCCTTTGCCAGCTCGTCCAAAGAACGGTACAGGTAAGGCTCATTGTACATCCGGCTGCGGATGCGGTTGAACAGGAGAAAGTGCGGGTCACGGTGTCTGACGGCGTCGAATTCTTCACTCAGATAATTAAAAAACAGACGAAGGTAGAGGGTTAAGTTTTCCTGCATTAACGGGTGCGGTGAGTGAAATTCGTAGGTCATGGATTCTAAGAGCTTTGAAAGCTGCTCTATATTTTTAATAAACACCGGCGTATCAAAGGGAATGCCCAGCTCCTTTAAATGTGCCAAATCCCGTTCGTTAAGGAGAAGATGAACCCAGTCATCGGTATAGCCGGTGCCTATAGCACCGTAGTGCTGCGGCGTACCGTTCCGATAAAGAATGAAGTAAGGCTCAGTCGTGGTGCGTTCTTCTCCGGAAAGAGTAAGGCGGGAAGGAGTAAAAACAAGTAACAGCAGCCAGTCTCCGGAGCCCAAGGGACGGTCAATATGGAAGGATGCATCATGGGAGTGGTGGTAGCCCATTTTTTTTATGTTCATAAAAAAATCCTTTCTGCAGTGAGTACGGTGATAAATATGTGTTTCCTTAGTGACTTGTGTAAAATACGGAAATGCGCCCGGATTTCACAGGCAGTCTTGTAATTAGTCCGTTATTTTCATGATACCATAAAGTATATGATTGCACAATAGGTTAGTTTTCTTGCAACATAGTGCATGTACACGGAAGAAAAGAGTGATACAATAAAAATATGGAATATGCTGAAATCAGCAGGATTAAGAAGAAGGAAGGAGTTTCTTATGAAGGCAAAGCTTACACTGAATAAGGACAAGATTGTTAGTAAGATTGATGACAGACTGTATGGTTCGTTTATCGAGCATCTGGGGCGTGCGGTATACGGCGGTATTTATGAGCCGGGTCATGAAACGGCGGATGATATGGGCTTCCGCGGTGATGTTTTAGAGGTGATTCGGGAAATGAAGGTTCCGCTCGTTCGTTATCCGGGAGGAAATTTTGTTTCCGGTTATCACTGGGAGGACGGTACCGGCGACAAGAGTAAGCGTCCACGCCGTCTGGAGCTTGCATGGGGGACGATTGAGACCAATCAGGTTGGTATTGATGAGTTTCAGGAATGGTCGAAGCGTGCCGGCAGTGAGATTATGATGGCAGTAAACCTTGGGACCAGAGGACCGGAGGAAGCAGGGAATCTTGTTGAATACTGTAATGCAGTAACCGATACCTATTACGCTGATATGCGCCGTAAGAACGGGTTTGACAAGCCGTTCGGTATCCGGACATGGTGCCTTGGCAACGAGATGGATGGGCCGTGGCAGATTTGTCATCTGGAAGCGAAGGAATATGCAAGAAAAGCATGTGAAGCCGCAAAAATCATGAAATGGACAGATCCTTCTATCGAACTGGTTGCCTGCGGAAGCTCACATAGTGGAATGCCGACGTTTGGTACATGGGAAGAGACGGTACTTCGTGAGTGCTACGAACACATTGATTACATATCCCTGCACAGTTACTATGGCAACCGTGAGAACAATACAGAAGAGTATCTTGGCAGTTCCATTGATATGGAACGTTTTATTGAAAAGGTCGTTGCAATCTGTGATAAAATCAAGGAAGAAAAGGGAGGGAAAAAGGATATTCATCTTTCTTTTGATGAATGGAATGTATGGTTCCATTCCAATGAAGCAGATAAGCAGATTCCGCGTTGGAGCATTGCGCCGCCACAGCTTGAGGACATTTACACGATGGAGGATGCGCTGGTTGTAGGCTGTCTTCTGAACGCCCTGATTAACCATTCCGACCGTGTAAAGATTGCCTGTCTGGCACAGCTTGTAAACGTTATCGCTCCGGTAATGACGGTAAATGGTGGTAAGGTATGGCTGCAGACGACGTTCTATCCGTATATGTATGCGTCACGCTATGGACGCGGAACCGCACTTGTGGCTTTGTGTGAGTGTGAAAAGTACTCTGCGGGAAGATGGGAGTCTGTTCCGTATGTGGACTGTTCTGCAGTTTATAATGAAGAGGCCGGAGAGGTGACGGTTTTTGCTGTGAACAGAAATATGACGGAGACGGTTGACCTGGCGCTTGAATTTTCCGGATTTACGGTAGAGAGTATTTTAGAGCATAAGGTAGTAAACCATGACGATATGAAGGCAACCAATTCCGCCATGAATCCGGAGGAGGTTACCCCGCATGACGGCGAAACAAAGGCAGACAGCGTTGAACTGGAGCCACATTCCTATAATATGATTCGTTTCAAAGTGAAATAAGAGAAAATGGAGGAAACAGTATGATGGAGAGAAATCCATATCCGAATCCTTTTATTTTGGAGCGGGCGGACCCATATGTGACGAAAGGACCGGACGGGTATTATTATTTTACTGCATCTTATCCGATGAAGTCGGATAATGATCCGGAGGGCTATGACAGGGTGGTTTTGCGCCGCTCAAAGAGTCTTGCGGGCTTGGCTGAGGCAGAAGAGATTACCATATGGAAAGCCACCGATTTTACAATAAGTCATCGTTTTATCTGGGCACCGGAGCTGCATTTCATCGGAGGAAAGTGGTATGTATTCTATGCCGGTAGTGCAGAGACGAACAACCGTTGGGCGTTTGACTGCAATGTCCTTGTGTGTGACAGTGATGACCCATATACGGGAAGTTGGACGGAGAAGGGAAAGTTCGGAAGGCTTCCGGAGGATAGCTTTTCTTTCTCAGGGTTCTCTCTTGATTTGACCTATTTTGAAGCGGACGGGAGGTCCTACGTGATTTGGGCACAGCATAATGAAGAGAAAGTATCCTGTCTTTATCTCGGTGAAGTAAAAAAGGAAGAACCGTGGAAACTGATTTCCATGCCGATGCTTCTGACAAAGCCGGAGTATGAATGGGAAAAGGTGCGTTATGCGGTAAACGAAGGCCCTGCGGTATTACAGCATGACGGAAAAATCTTTGTATGTTATTCTGCGTCCGGAACAGGTCCGGAGTATTGTGTGGGAATGCTGGCAGCGAAGCTTGGAAGTGATTTGCTGAATCCGGCGTCCTGGAGAAAGTATGAGAAGCCATGTTTGACCTCAGATGATTTAGTGGAAGAATACGGTCCGGGACATAATTCCTTTACGAAGGATGAAAATGGGAATGATGTATTTGTGTACCATGCCCGCAGTAAAGAATGCTTTGAAGGAAAATGCGGGTATGCGGGAAATGATCCGTTGTACGACCCATGCCGCCATGCAAGGCTGCATACGGTAACATGGGATGAGAGCGGAGAGCCGGTTTTACGGTAAAAGAGCAATCTTCCATCAAACGATATAACAGGAGCCGGCTTATACAACAGCCGGCTCCTGTTGCGTATTTTATTTACGGACAAAGCCTAAGTATCTGGTTCCCTGAAAGGACAAATCTCCGTAATCGCCTTCTGCAAGCAGACCGTATTCGCTTCCGCTTACATGAAATTCTATGCGGTCCCCACTCTGCACCTGAAAGGTAACGAAGTAGCTTGTACTGGTATGACCGCCTGTATGTGTGCCGGTGGGGTGGTTGTGGTGTCCGCTGCTGTGGCTGATATCGGTACGTTTAGCAACTATCGTGGCATCCACAGTAAGTCGCGGAGAGTGATTGTTTTGATTCCACTGACGGATTCCTTTGATGAAGCTGACAACAAAGACAGTAAGAACAACGATAAACATAAGAATCACGAGAACCGGAAGGATATGAAATGTCCATCCGAAGGACGGTTCAAAAAAAGAATTGTACATGGTAATAAGTCTCCCTAATTTAAAGTATGTTTAATTTTTTGTTCATAAAATTCTTTTAAGGTATCAATGGCCAGCTCAACGTTCGGCGCATGGACTTCAAGCTACTTCATTATACCATGAGCTTTGCCGGAATACAATACGACAGTAGACTTATAAGATTAAAAGTGTCTCTTACGTTCGAAAAAGTGTCACTTGCCGGAAAAGCATTGTCAGATTGGAAGTAACTTGATAAAATAGAACTGAACAAACGAGGGGAGGCCGGGGATGAAATATACGATACAACAGATTACTACCGGGGAAGAGGAAATATTACTCCGGTACAGGGAAAGGAGAAAACGGGAGAATGAATAATGTAATTGAGATTAGGAATCTGACAAAGAACTATGGAAAGTACCGGGGCGTTTCAGATGTTTCCTTTTGTGTACAGGAGGGGGATATTTTTGGATTCCTTGGGCCTAACGGAGCCGGAAAATCAACAACGATTCGTTCCATGCTTGGGCTGATACAGTATGACAGCGGAAGCATCCGTATCATGGGAATGGACAGTAAAATGGATAAGGAAGAAATTCTTAAAAATCTTGGCTATATGCCCTCTGAGGCCATGTTTTACCCGTCCATGAAGGTAAAGGATGTAATAAGAATGGCAGCGGAGGTGAGAAAACAGGATTGCACGGAAGAAGCAGAGAAGCTGTGTGAACGACTGAAGGTGGACAGGAACAAGAAGATAAATGAGTTGTCTCTGGGAAATCGGAAAAAGGTCAGTATTGTATGTGCCATGCAGCATCGGCCAAAGCTGTTTTTGTTTGATGAACCGACGAGTGGTCTGGATCCTTTGATGCAGACAGAATTTTTCGAACTGATTAAGGAGTATGTGAAGGAAGGGGCAACCTGTATGCTGTCTACGCACGTGTTATCTGAGGTAAAGCAGTACTGTAACCGGGTGGCGATTATGAAGGAAGGACGGGTTAAATGCGTAGATAATGTTGCACATATTACAAAAACAAGTGCAAAACGGATTCGAATGGTGCGTGACGGAAAGGCAGAGGATTTTCTTTATGAGGGGAACTTAAATGAGCTTTATAAGGAACTGATGGGACATGATATTTCCGATATTTTGATTGAGGAACCGTCATTGGATGAGATTTTTATGAAATATTATCAGGAGGAACGGGAGGAGTAAGATGGGAACAATTTATAAGCATGAGTTAAAGCTGGGCTGGAAAAATCTGCTTATCTGGGGAATTTGTGTGGGAGGAATGAGCTTTGCATGTATCCTGCTGTTTTCAAGCATGGAAGAGAGTATGAAGGATATGGCGGAGAGCTTTGCTTCCATGGGAGCCTTTTCGGAGGCATTCGGGATGACACAGCTGAGTATTGCAACATTAGCCGGTTTCTTTGCAACAGAGGTCGGTACAATTCATACTCTTGGCGGTGCGATGTTTGCAGCTGTTATCAGTACCGTGATGCTCTCAAAGGAAGAGGACGGACATACGAGTGAGTTTTTGTATACGCTGCCGGTTTCAAGAGGGAAGGCCCTGACTGCAAAATGGGTTGCAATCGGAACGGAGATTTTGGCGTTTAATCTTGGCTGTACCTGTCTGTATCTTACCGGGTTTGCAATACTGGGAGAGAAAATGCCGATGAAGGAGTTTTTTTTATACATGCTGATGCAGGTTATGATGCAGCTTGAGCTTGCTGCGGTGTGCTATGCCCTGTCTGCTGTGTTTAAGAAAAACAAGCTGGGAGTCGGGCTCGGAATCGTGTTGTTATTTTATGCCTATGACCTGATTGCAAGAGTTGTACCGGATTTGGAAAAGTATAAGTCAGTAGGTCCGTTTTCCTATGCAAATGCTGCAGATATTCTAAGTACGGGGGAGATACAGACCGGGGCGGCGGTGTTTGGAGCAGTTGTCCTTGTGCTTGGTCTGGTAGTGGCAGGATTCGTTTACGGCAGAAGAGATTTAGCGGCTTAAATAAGGGATGCGCCATGTCAAAGTACCAGAAGCATGGCGCATTCTTTGAAATAATCTTCGAGGGCGTGGCAGATGGTGTGTTAGAGGGAGCTTTGGAGAGTGTGGACTCCAAAAAGGTGCAGTCTAACATAGGGCACGATAGATGAGTTGAATTGCCTTTTCTATCTGTCCCTCTGTAACAAAGGAATAGTTTACAATAAAAATATGTTCTGCTTCTTTTGGCGGAGTGCGGTAATACTGGGAAAGGGAATAAAGCTTGATTTTGGATTGCTCCAGCCGCTTTAGCAGATCCTCATCGGAAAGAGTCGTTTTTATTTTCATAAGAAAATGCAGCCCGGAGTCCTCCTCGGAAATAGTAACCAGGGAGGATAACGGGCTTTTTTCAATTGCCTGAAGCAAACCGTCCCGTTTCTTATGATAGTAGTTTCGCATGCGGTTGATATGCTTTTCAAAATACCCTCCGGACAAAAAGCCTGCCAGGGTGTACTGCTCAAAATTAGATACCGTACAGGAATAGAAGTACAGTCTGGAATAAAAGGTGTCGACGAGCTGCCTTGGAAGAACCATGTAGCTGATTCGCACGGTTGAGGCCAGAGTTTTGGTAAAGGTATTCATGTAAATGACCTTTTCCTGAACATCGATGCTTTGCAGGGTGGGAATCGGCTGGCCGTTCAGCCGGAATTCACTGTCATAATCATCTTCGATAATGTAGCGCAGTTCAGAGCGTGCAGCCCATGCAAGCAGCTCGTATCTTCTGCTGATGGGCATAACAATCCCGGTCGGAAAATGGTGGGACGGGGAGATGTGGACAATATCAATGTTCTGGCGCTCCAAATCGGAAACCGTTACTCCAAAGGAATCCATAGAGGCAAAAGAGCAGGAAACGTGGTGGCTCTCGTAGATCTGGGATATCTTTTTGTAGCCCGGGTCCTCTACTGCATAACGCTTATCAAAGCCAAGCAGTTGGAGGAGGAGACCGTACAGATATTCCGTTCCCGCTCCGATGATAATCTGCTCCGGTGTAACCGTCATGTTGCGAAATGCCTTCAGATGCCTTGCAATCGCCTCACGAAGAGGCAGAATACCTCCACAGGGGGAATTGGTCAAAAGCTCCGGCTGGCGGTTTGTAAGAAGTTCCCGGCTAAGCTTTGCCCAAATGGAGAACGGAAAGTGCTCCGGGCTCGTCTGATTACTGGTAAAGTCGGCAAAATACCCGGTATTTCCGGAGGAGAGCCGGACGTTTTCCGTGGAAAGAATGTTTTCCTCCTTTTTGTGAACCTCCATAAGGTCTGCTACAAAAAAGCCCTTCTTTGCAACAGAATAAACATAGCCTTCAGCGATTAATTGTGCGTAGGCATTTTCTATCGTGATTACACTTATGTTCAGATTTTTTGCAAGGCTTCGCTTGGAGGGAAGCTTTTCTCCGGCATGCAAAGTACCTTGTATAATGTCGTTTTTGATGCATTTGTAAAGATGAAGATAAAGGGAATCTGACCCTATATCTGAAAAGGAATACGTAATCATTCTGTTGTTTTACCTCAATCTGACCTTTCTGAATATATCTGAATTGGATATTTTAATATGGTCAGTTATGATTATAATGGAGATTGTCAGAAAAATCAATCCCGGAGGAAAAAAAGGTGGAAAACAGATATAAGCTAAACAAAGAGCTGGCACAGATGTTAAAGGGTGGAGTAATCATGGATGTTACTACACCGGAGCAGGCAAAGATTGCAGAGGCAGCGGGTGCCTGTGCGGTAATGGCATTAGAGCGTATTCCGGCAGATATTCGTGCTGCAGGCGGGGTATCCCGTATGAGTGACCCGAAGATGATTAAGGGAATCCAGAATGCGGTGTCAATTCCGGTTATGGCAAAATGCCGTATCGGTCATTTTGTTGAAGCCCAGCTTCTGGAGGCAATTGAAATTGATTATATTGATGAGAGTGAGGTTTTATCTCCGGCAGATGATGTGTATCACATTGATAAGACGAAGTTTAAGGTTCCGTTTGTGTGCGGCGCAAAGGATTTGGGAGAGGCACTGCGCCGTATCAGCGAGGGTGCTTCCATGATAAGAACAAAAGGTGAGCCGGGAACCGGTGATGTGGTACAGGCGGTGCGCCATATGCGGAAGATGAACAGTGAGATTGCAAAAATCAAGGCAATGCGTGAGGACGAGCTGTTCAATGAAGCAAAGCTTTTGCAGGTGCCGTATGATCTGGTTTTGTATGTCCATGAGAACGGGAAGCTTCCGGTGGTAAATTTTGCGGCAGGCGGAGTGGCAACACCGGCAGATGCGGCATTAATGATGCAGCTTGGTGCAGAAGGTGTATTCGTTGGCTCCGGTATTTTCAAGTCCGGTAATCCGGAAAAGAGAGCGGCTGCGATTGTCAAGTCAGTAACCAATTACACGGATGCGAGCCTGATTGCTTCTCTTTCCGAAGACCTTGGGGAAGCAATGGTTGGAATCAATGAACAGGAAATCGAGCTTTTGATGGCAGAAAGAGGAAAATAAATGGTAGTTGCGGTACTGGCGGTACAGGGAGCATTTGCCGAGCATGAAAGGATGCTTGATAAGCTCGGAATCCCGTATGTGGAATTACGAAAAAAGGAAGATTTGCAGAAAGGCTATGACGGCATTATCCTGCCGGGCGGGGAGAGTACCGTGCAGGGAAAGCTGCTCCTTGAGCTTGGCATGTATGATGCCATAAAGCAGCAGATTAAGGCTGGAATGCCAGTACTGGCAACCTGCGCCGGGTTAATCCTTTTGGCTGATTTCATAGAAAATGACGACAGAGAATATTTTAAGACACTGCCTGTTACGGTGAAGCGGAACGCTTACGGAAGACAGCTCGGCAGCTTTCATACAGAGCAGGAGTTTAAGGGACTTGGAAATATTCCGATGACCTTTATAAGGGCACCATATATCACGGAGGTAAGTGAAGGAGTGGAGGTACTCGCAAAGGTAGACGGAAATATCGTGGCAGTAAGGTATCAGAACCAGCTTGCCATGGCATTTCATCCGGAACTGGATGAAGATGAACGAATTCATAAATGTTTTGTGCAAATGATAACGGAGGCTTCCGGGACTCGCCCATAACGGGCGGGGCCGGGAGCCTCCGTTTTTTGTAATGACGGAAATGAAGAGCGGACGTTACAACACAATGTAAGATTAATCTATGGAATATCCTGCATCGGTGAATGCCTGAAGAACCTTGTAATAAGCATTCTTTGGTTTACCAGGGGCAGAAAACAGAAGAGGAGTCTGACTTTTGCGCCAGGAATTGCTGTCGCCAAGTCCCCAGTAGGTGATGCCGGTGAGTTTTCCGCCGTTTTTCTTGATTTCCAGCAGGCCGGTCATAAGGGAGTAGTAGTATTGTTCCTGCGTGGAAGCACTTTTGGTAGTGACATCAAGCTCAGTAATCTGAACCTCCAGTCCGGTAGCAAGGAAGGAATTCACGGTGTTTTTGAAGGCAGCTGTAGTCGGAAATCCGGTGTCAAGGTGAGCCTGCATGCCGAATCCGTCACAAAGCCTTTGCTCTGAATTGATAAATTTTACAATGGAGATAATCTCATTTGTATTCATATAGGTATTGTAATCGTTGAAAATGAGACTGACATTCTCACGAATACCGTAGCTTTGTAATACATTATCCGCAATTTCAAAGGCGAGCTTGACGAAAGAGGGCGTCAGATTTTTGCCGCCATAGACGGCAATCCAGTTTGAGGAGTCAGCATTCAGATATTCATTCACAACATCCCAGGCGTATACGACATGACCATTCGGATTGTTATATACATGCGTCATTACGGAGCGGATATAAAACTCCATACGTGCGTTCATAACTTCCGGGGTTACCAGTGCGCCTGAACCGGAAAAACCGCTACGGAAGAACCAGTTCGGAGTCTGGCTGTGCCATACGAGTGTATGGGCACGATACCTCAATCCATTTTTTGCGCAAAGCTCTAAAATTTTGTCCACGGAACTAAAGTTCAGACGCGGAACGCAGGTGTCGGTATAGTTTTCTGGAATTACATAGCCGAGGTTTTTTGCTTCTTCCACAGAAATCAAATTCGGAGAAGCACCCAAAAGGGCATCCGGCTTCATTTCATTTTCGGAGGTGACGCTGTTGTACTGTGATTTCACGATATTTAGCGTTGAGGTATTCTGTAATTGCCAGAGGTTGATGCAGGTTCCGATATGTTCAAATACCGTTCCGTAGGTTTCTAAAAGTGTGGCATCGTTAGAAAGCCCGGTATCCGGAGTTTTTCCGGAGTCATCATAGCCCGGTTCCATATGGAAGGTAAGGCTGTACACGGTTGCCTGATATTTGGAATAATCCTCAACGACATTTAGTGCCATGATACCGATACCGGATACCTTTGTCGAAAGATTCGGGGTGAGTGTATAGTCCACGACACCGTTTCCCTTGCAGTCATATTTTACAAAAAGTTCATTGAAGTTCTCATCGTACAGCTTAATGGAAATCTCCGAAAATTCTGACTTTGCTTTCATGGTCACTTCTGTACAGTAATTCATGTCAATATCCTGTGGAAGGGACAACTTGATTTCCTGATACTGCTTTTCGAATTCCAGCTTTATGGAGCCATCTGTCTGTATGTCGTATTTGGTTCCATACGAAGTGGCGTAGGTCATATCGTTAAAATTATATGTGAGGTCACCGGATGGTTTGGCTGGTTCCGTTGCTTTGGTAGGAGTAGGAGCTTTTGTTGGTGCTTTTGTCGGAAGTGGGGTAGCAGTTGGAGCTTTGGTTGGCTCTGGTGTCGCGGTCGGCTGTGGTGTGACAGTCGGTGCCGGAGTAGCGGTTGGAGCTTTGGTTGGATTTGGTGTCGCGGTCGACTGTGGTGTGACAGTCGGCGCCGGAGTAGCGGTTGGAACAGCCGGTTCCGAAGCTGCCGTTATCTTTGGGGAAGGAGTGGCTTTAGATGTCACAGTCGGAAGTAGTGTATCAGCAGGTGCGGAGGTTACTGTTGGTGTCGGGAGTGCTTCCGGGGCTTCGGTTATTACCAAAGCAGGTGTTAGTGTGGCAGGAGTCGGAACTCCGGCCGGTTTTGAACTGCAGCCTGCCAGCAAAAGCAGGGAAAGTGTTCCGAATAATAGTGCTTTTCTCATTGGGGTATTCCTTTCTTTTTCGGATTCTGTTTGACATGATGCTCTTGATTTTGCTATAATAAATCCGGATGAAATTTCAAAATCCGAGCGCTTTTTGATTCTATTATACTGATAAGTGTGACAGAAATCCAATGTTTTTTTTCTGCGGCAACGAATATCCGTGGGAAAAGCTTTGCGGAATTTGCCAAATAACAGAAATGCATGATAACCGGAGTAATATATGAAGGAGACAGGCTTTATGGATGAATTATTAAGGGTGAAAGGAATCGTTGTATTGAAAAAAGGAGAGGGACGCAGCCGTAAGGCAGGGGGACTCTGGATTTATGATAATGAGATTGACAGCTGCAGCCTGAATGGGGAGAATGGCAGTCTGGTTGAGGTACATGATTTTGACGGGTACTTTATGGGAATCGGTTTTATCAATATGAATTCCAAAATTCGTGTGCGTATGCTGACGAAATTTGCCCGTGAGGTTACAAAGGAGCTGCTGGAGGATTATATCAGAACAGCAGTGGAATATCGTATGAAGACCGTGGATACGTCAAGCTGCCGTCTGATTTTCGGGGAAGCGGATTTTCTTCCGGGACTGACCGTGGATAAGTTTGAAGATATTCTGGTTGTTCAGAGCCTTGCCCTTGGAATTGACCGCTTAAAGCCTGTGTTGCTTGAGCTTCTTACCAAGGTGCTTGCAAAAAAGGGTATCAGCATTCGCGGTATTTTTGAGAGAAGTGATGCAAAGGTACGTGAGCTGGAGGGACTTCCTCGCGAGAAGAAGTTTTTATCGGAGCCGTTTGACACGAAGGTATTGATTGTTGAAAACGGTGTAAAATATATGGTTGATGTGATGGACGGGCAGAAAACCGGATTTTTCCTGGACCAAAAGTACAACCGTCTTGCAATTCAGAAGCTCGCAAAGGGTGCAAG
>CALZBV010000037.1 GCA_945622055.1 uncultured Clostridia bacterium | reverse complement strand
CGACAAACCCTTCCAGCTTATCCATATATTCTTTTCCGCCAATCGTTCCCTCTGCAACGAGCGTCAGTCCCTTTTCCCAGCTTGCCGTAAGCTCCGCACTTAACAGCTGCTTAATCGAGGCATCTACTACCTCATAAATAATCTCTCCCTGAAGGGTGGGCGTAATAATCTGTGTTTTCTGATTCAGCGACAGGTAATTGATTTTGACCAGCTTACTGAGAATTTCCGCACGGGTTGCACTCGTACCGATTCCGCTTCCCTTTATCTGTGCGCGGAGCTCTTCATCCTCAATCAGCTGTCCTGCATTTTCCATCGCAAGAATTAAGGAACCCGAATTATAACGTTTCGGAGCTGCAGTTTCTCCTTCCCGGATAAAAAACATGGATACCAAAAGGGTACTCCCCTTTTTCACCGTTTTCAGCGCTTCCAGCATTTCAGCACCACAGACCTCTTCGCCATCCTCAGCCTCTTTTTCATTTTCCCTTTCTCCGGTATCCTTTGTATTATCCGTCTTTGGTTTATGATAAAGCACAAGATACCCCTCATCCGCAAGTACCTTAAAGGATGCAAAGAACAGCTCCTCATGTATCCTTACTGTCAGTGAAACCTTACTGTAAACTGCCGGTGGGTAAAAGATTGCCAAAAATCGTTTTACTATAGTCGCATAGACACGCTTTGCCGTCATCGAAACCGAGGAAAGTGCATTGATTCCCTGTCCTGTCGGGATAATGGCATAGTGGTCGGTAATCTGTTTGTCGTTTACATACCTTGTTTTCTCAAGCCCCTTATAGCTTCCGTTCTCCAGAATATGTGCCACAAAGCCCGCTGCCGGTGTATACGCAGAAAGGCCGCGGATATTTTTATCGATTTCCTTTGCAACAGCCGTAGACAGTACACGTGCATCCGTTCTCGGATAAGAAACCAGTTTTTTCTCGTATAACTCCTGAACAATCCGTAACGTTTCATCCGGGCTGATTTTAAACAGTCTGGAGCATTCATTCTGAAGCTCCGCAAGATTATATAGCAGCGGTGCATTTTTCTTTTCCTGTTTTTTTTCGAGGCTTTCTACCGTACCGTAAAGTCCTTCTACCGCGCGCATCGCCGTGAGCAGCTTATCCTTTTCCGCAAGCTCCTCAAACACAGGGGCTTTGCCTTCTTCTACCGGACGATTCAGTTCGGTAATCAAAAGCATGGCATCCTCTTTGTTGCTAAATCCGTTTTCTTTATACAGCTTTGGGGAATTCTCGTATTTTGATCCCTTCACTGCACGAAACTCTGCTTCAAAGGAATTCGCTCCGACGGAAAGCTTCGACAGCACGCGATAAAACGGCGTCTTTACAAAACTACGGATTTCACGTTCCCGCCGCACCACCATTCCAAGAACACAGGTCATCACCCGTCCGACGGATATTGCCTGATTTTTATTAAGGTGCAGAAAATCCTTCACAGTGTTTCCGTAACGGAGTGACAATGCCCGTGAAAAATTAATTCCCATCAGGTAATCTTCCTTTGCCCTCAGGTAAGCAGCCTCCCCAAGTGCGTCATAGGCAGAAAGAGGCTTTGCTTCGCGTATTCCCCTCTTTATCTCATCCTCCGTCTGGGAGTCAATCCATACTCTTCTTCTTTCTTTTCCGGCAGGAACCTCCGCCATCTGATCGACGAGCCGGTAAATATATTCTCCTTCCCGCCCGGAGTCGGTGCAGACATAGATACACGTAACATCCTCACGGTTTAACAGATACTTTACCGTTTCAAACTGCTTCTTCACATCCGGAATTACCTCATAACGAAATTCCTGCGGCAAAAACGGAATTGTATCATAGCTCCAGCGCTTAAGCGCCGGATCATAGGCCTCCGGATAGCTCATCGTAACCAGATGTCCGACACACCAGGTTACAACCGCCTCCGCTGCCTCCATATAGCCATCCTTATTTGAAAAATGGTACGGCAAAACCTTGGCAAATTCTCTTGCCACACTCGGCTTTTCCGCAATAAATAAATCTTTCCCCATAAAATCTCCTGTCTTCTCCTACGGCTGCACAGCCGCCGGCTTCTCAAAATAGAAGCCCTTAAACTCATATTTGAATACGCGTCCCAAATAACTGTCCCCCGTTGCCGTAAAGCTGCAAAGCAGTTCACGGTCCGCATTGTATTCACTGTAGGTAAACCGTCCGGCGCAATCTGAAAGCAGGTTTCCATTCGGTAACAGCTGGACACTTCCCTCATAGCCGGAATACGTCAAAGGAACACACTCTGTCTGTTCCACCGTTCTTGCGGTTTCGTTTACCAAAAACCTGCAAAAATACGAGGACGTTCCCTTTTTCATGCTGCTCCCAAGCTCAGTTCCCGCTTCCGAGAGTGCAAGCTCGTCCCTGCTGTCACACACACCGATATGATTGTCCAATAAATATAAGCTGTAAAAACCTTTTCGTAATTCTTCACTCTCCTCTACCGTTACGGTGTTTACACCAAAGAAAGACTCAAAATCGTTGTTTTTCGTAAACAGCTCTCCCTCATACCCCGTTCCGGCAAAATAAACCATATCCCCAATGAGGTAGGAAAGCGCCGGAACCGTATCCAAATCCGTCACCTTAATCACTGCAGAGGGTTCACGTGCACCAAGCAGCAGACTATTTTCGCCAATTACCTGAATGGAATTGAGCGTCAGCCATTCAAGCACTCCCTCCACATTTTCTTTACACTCTTCTTTATATTCCGAAAGTAACGTCCCCATATTCAAGAGCTCTGAGCAAGCTCCTGAAGCCAGATCAAGCACCAGCACATGGTCATTGGTTCCTTCTGCTGCTGCCTGTTCTCCGGTCTTGCTTGCCAGAAGGAACAACCGTGTTCCGGTTGCATCTGCGCAGTAATCCTTTCCGATGGTATAGCCTTCCACCGTAAACACACGTTCTACGCGGCCAAACCGGTCCATCACGGCAAGCTGCGTATCGGAAATGTTAAAATACACTCTGTTATCTAAAAAAAGAAAACGTCTGCAATCGCCTGACAAGAGCGGAATTTCACCACGCAGGGCTCCTTCGTTGTCATAAAACAGCACCATGCTTTTTCCTGCAATACGATTTCCGAAATGGACATACAGACCCTCTCCGAGCGTTCCGCTTCCTTCTCCTCTTGCAGTCGAAAGCTTCTCCCTCTCCTGTCCAAAGGTTTTCTCCACCGTAACATAAAAGTTACGCACGCTCGTGTTACCCGATTCATCCATAAGTGAAAGGGACACACGGTTCACACCCTTAGAAAGTCCCAGCAAAAGATACTCATGCTCGGTCGCATAAGGCTCCTCACTGAAACACCCTGCAGAAAAAGTCGACAAAGCGCCTCCCTGTAAGCTGATACGGTACGATGCCTTAACAGGATTTTCAGTCTTAAAGTAGACATATAAGGAAAGCGGATTGGTTCCGTACGGGTTGCAGACAACCAACGGAGCATCCATTGTGTACGCCCCGGAATGCTTTAACGCCAAAAGCCGGTCTGCGACCTCCGTATGACGCACCGGATCATACAGGTGTGCAAGGTCCTCCGAGTCAGAAAAATCCATATATACGTCCGGCGAAATCGTCATCGTATCACTCGGGTGCTCTTCGTATTTTTGCTGAAACTCCTTTAGCTTCGAAGGGGTTTTCTCCCCTGTATTTCCTTTTTTTGACAGCAGAAAAAGCAGTCCGCACAAAAAGAGACTGCTAATAATTGTTATAATCAGCAAAACCTTAAGAAACGCATCCTTCAAACTATCGTCCTCCTTTGTTTCAGCTGAGGTTACCTTCTGCCCAGGTACAAACGACTACTCTTCTCTTCTATTCTACACTATTTTACTGTTCTTGAAAAGAGTTTCTTTGGAAATAAAAAGGACCCGGTATCAAATCCGGATCCTCTCCTGTTTCTCCGAAAGTCCGGTACGGCCGGTACCTATTCTTCCGGAATAAATTTTTCCACAAATGCCTGTGTCATGATATATACATAATTACTGTCATTTACTCTGACATAGTAATTCCCGCTTACCGTCTTATCACCAATTTCCACAAACATCATACACGGAACAACTACCTCTTCTCCGTTCTCATCTGCCATCCGGTCATTGTAAAGTACACTGACAATCGCATATGGTTCATCCAGACCGTACTGGGAGAAGTCCTTACAGTTATACTCCTGTACCTTGCTCGCAACAAAAGTTGTACAATCTGCAAAAATAGGCGGATAATCTGACGAACCGTCTTCCTTGATTGTACGGGTATAGGAAACCGGTTCCTGTCCCTGTACCGCAATTATGACCTCCGTGATACTTGTAACCGAAGTACTCGGAAAGGTTTCAGACATCGCCATGTCAATGACCGTGGTATTACAGGAATTAAATACGTCAGAAGCTACAACATAAACATCTCCGGTAGCTTCGTCCCTAAGATAATAGCCTTCCGAATACGGAGTCTGATTACCGATAGTAAACTCCGGTTCTGTTCCGTCCTTTAAAATAACCTTTAGCTGTACCTTCGGGGCATCCAGACCGTAATCAGACGGATTTACATCTGCTGCCGCGATCTTCGTTGTCCCGGAAAGCAGGCACACACTTCCAATCATGGCCTGAACTGCAGTTGCCTTGGTCGGAAAATCCTCTTCTCCTGTCTTTACCCAGCCACCAAGATGCTTCTCCTCATTCGTGTAAACCCATTCAAACCGCATCTTTGCATGCTCGTTTTTCACTTCCACTGCAGTTGCATCTGCAAGCGTAAATTCCGTAATCTGAAATGCTTCTGTCTTATTCTCCTCTGCCTTCTTTTCTGCTGCTTCTGTTGCTTTTTTTATTCTGAACTGCTTTGCAAGGTAATATCCGCCGCCAACGCCGAGCACAACAAGAAACAAAGTGGCAATCAGGGCTATTCTCTTTTGCTTCAGCCGTTTGAGGCGTTTTTCTCTTTCTTCTCTTGCATCCATAGCTTCTCTCCTAACGTCTCTTTCTTACAAGCATAACCGCAATACCGCAAATCATCAGGCAGACCGGAATCAGAATGATGCATACAATACCAATCATCGTTGCCTGCGATGCATTAATCACCAGAGTCTCATCCGAATTGAACATAATCTTTCGGATAGAGGATGCTTCCTGTACATCTGCCATATAGGAAATGCTGTTTGCAAACAGGTCTGCATTTGCATAGCTGTCAATCATAAAGAAATCATCCGCAAACATCGCCGGACCGGTATATACCACGATTTCTGAACCGGTGGCTTCGTTCTTTGCATACACGCCCACGCGGAACGGCCCCGGCTTATCCTCATCGGTCTTTCCCTGGGTGGCAACCGCACCATTCTCATCCGGAACCTTCAGGTAAGAAGAATTCGTTGTAGTAAGAAGGGAATCGACCTTCAACCCCTCCGGAAGATTTTTCTGAACAACAATTGTATTTGCGGTAGGAAGGGTGACATACTTTCCCGCAGAAAGCTTCGAGGTAATCTTGTGATCGATTACATTCGGCAAAATACAATACAGTACATTTGCAACATGATGTGATTCATCGCCTTCAAACACCACACCCTCCTGAATCGTAAGCGCATAATCAGCCAGAAGACTGCTGAAATTCTTTAAATTCTCCTGATATACCCCGAGAACCAACAGGTCTCCTCCTGCCTTCGTATACTCACGAATCGCAGCCAGCTCTGCATCGGTATAATCCGTTGCCGGGATTGCAATATACAACACGTCACAATCCTCCGGAACCTTTCCCTCGGTTACAAGATTCAGCGAATGGTAAACAACGTTGGAGCGCTTTAAAAATACCTGTGCCTCCGAGCCAAGTGCAAGCTCACCGTGTCCGGTCAACGCATAGAAATTCGTCTGTTCGCCGGTCGTTACATACCGAAGTGCAGAATTAATCTGACCTTCAATGTCCACACCTGTGATATTCTCCGTATATTGGTAATTCGCATCAAGACCGTACTCGAAAATCAAAAGACTCTGATAGGATACATAGCGGCTGCGGCCATTCGTTTCATTTACCACAACAAGGCTGTGCTGCGTTACCGTCTCAGACGTATACTGCTCCGCAAACTTTGGGTTTAACAGCAAATCCACCTGCTTCACCGTAATGTTTTTGCATTCCTTCTGATACTCATCAAAAAAGGTCTCCAACCATGAAATCGTTTTGTTTTCCTTGGTAAGATAATAAATCGTTATCTTATCATTTATTGTTCCGAGAAGCGTTTTTGTTTCATTTGTCAGTGAATATTTTCCGGTTGCTGTCATATCGCTTCTGATATCAAGCATGGAAACCATAAGGTTGACACCGATTACCGCAATAATTACGAACACACTGACGACTACTGCATATGCCCCGGAACGGAAGCGCTTGGAGTGCAGGGAAGCATCGCCGGATTTTGTAGAACGGGTATTGTTTAAATTCTGATTTTCCATTGTTTTCCTTCCTCCTAGCAATAACGTCTCTTGCGAATGTTCTGATAGGTAAGAAAGCAGAACACAAACGCAATACTTACATAGTAAACCGGCATCGTAAGATTAAACACACCGGTAATCGTCTCGTCATAAAGCTTCATAACGGAAACCGTTCCGAATACCGTCGGGATTGTACCCTCCAGCATCGTCGGCTTCAGAAGATATACTGCGGTCAGTGCACATTCTCCTACTGCAAAAATCGCAATTGCAACCGAAGAATTCTTCAGCATTCTCCACAACCAGACAGCGACAATAAGCCAAAGAAACGTATAGGTCGCATAAGCAGCCTTTGCGGTGGACGGAAGCAGCTCTGCGATACCATCTGCAAGACAGGTAATCAACACAACCACAAAGGTCATAACTGCAGCAAATGCCTGAGACTCCGTAAGACTGGAGATGAAAAGACCAATTGCAAGATACGCACTTCCTACAAGGAAAAAGCCTAAAACAGCAACATAGGACATCTTCATGTTTACCGGTCCAAAGAAAGAAAAGATAACCGGATAAATACAGATAAATGCCATCGCCAGTGCAAATAAAATCTCAAGTGCAAGATACTTTCCAAGCACAATCCTGCCGATGGAAACCGGAGAAGTCAAAAGCAGCTGGTCGGTTCTCTGCTTGTTTTCCTCTGCAATAATACGCATCGTTACCATCGGTACCAACAGCGCAAATATCAGGGAAACACTTGACAGTGCATACCCGATAAAGGCCGACTGGTTCAGGAAGTTATACAAAAATACATACAACCCGACAAAAGCAAGGAAGAATGCAATGAAAAGCCATCCAATAATCGAATTAAAGTAAGCACGAAGCTCCTTTTTCATAATCGCAATCATTTCGTTTCCTCCTGTCCCTTTGTATTCTCAGAAGAAGCCTCGGATTCATTCGCGGAAGCCTCGGATTCCGCACCCTCTTCCTCGTATTCCTCGTCCTCCTCCATACTTCTGCGGTACTCTTCTTCCGCTGCTGCCGTTGCCTCTAAGAAAATATCCTCTAACGTCTTCACATGACGGACAAGCTTTTCAATCGGAAGTCCGGCCTTCGCAAGAGCAGCCGAAAGCTCGGTCCGTATGTCATGGTCGCTCTTAATCAGCACCGCACTGCTTTTTTCTGTTTCTCCTTCTGCCTCCGTAATCTCCGTAATACCGGAAAGCGTTGAAAGAGCCTCCTGCAGCTGGGCTCTCGTTCCCAAAACAGAAACCTCCAGGCTCTCCCCCTGGTCTGCCTGTGCCTGAAGCTCCTCCGGCGTGCCGGACAGCACCAGCTTACCATGGCAGATTATCATAATATGGTCACAAACCGCACTGATTTCCTGCATAATATGGGAGCTCAGCAAGACCGTGTGCTCCTTTGCAAGACCACGAATCAGCTCACGGATTTCGATAATCTGCGCCGGGTCAAGTCCAACGGTAGGCTCATCTAAAATGATAACCTCCGGATCTCCCACCAGCGCCTGTGCAATACCGACGCGCTGCCGATAACCCTTGGACAAATGCTTAATCAGACGCTTTCTCATCGGTTCGAGCTTCGTCAGTCCGATTACGCGCTCTACCTCTGTTTCTCTATCCTTCTTCGGAACCTTCTTAAGCTCCGTAGCAAACCGCAGATACTCTGTCACTGTCATATCCGGATAAACCGGCGGAATCTCCGGCAGGTAACCGATGCTCTTCTTCGCTTCCTCTGCCTCTTCAAGCATATCATATCCGTTTACGATAATCGTACCTTCCGTAACGGAAATGTATCCGGTAAGCATATTCATCGTTGTGGATTTACCTGCTCCGTTCGGTCCGAGAAAACCAAGTACCTGGCCCTTCTCAACCGTAAAATCCAAGTGATCGACCGCAATGTGGTCACCGTATTGTTTTACCAGTCCAATGGCTTCAATCACTTTTGTGTCCTCCTTTATGTTCTAAATTTCTGCATCGTCTCAGGCAGAAATACTTCTGTCTGAACCCCCTCTCACATTCTCCCCTAAAAAGAATATCAGACAAACTTGATTTCTTTTTGATGATATTGTGAAGAATCTGTGAAAGTGAAAAACTATCCTGTTCATTTTAGCATAAAGACTATTTTTTTTCAATCAGTGCTTTTCCTCACTTCTGACCTTGTACTGTTGAACCAGGTTTTCCGCCTCATTAAGACTAAGCCCCTGCTTTCTTGCAACCTCCGCCAGGTCCTCATACTCCATCTTAACCCTTGTCACCCCGTACCCGGTGCTCACCTTTCGATGAATCGTTCCGTATGGAGTCTCAAAGCACTCTGTTTTCCGGCTCAGAATATAGCGGGGATGCCGTGTTTCACGCACGCCAAGCGTGGTCGTATGCTTAAACATCGCCTGCAGAAGTGCCTGTTTTTTATCCTTCATACAAATCACATTCAGCAATACACCGGGACGGTTCTTTTTCATGCCGACCGGAATCGTATACACTTCCCTTGCCCCTGCAAGATAAAGCTGCTCCATTGCAAAACCAAGCTGCTCTGCAGTGATGTCATCCACATTGCAGGATAATTCATACACAACCTCTGCGTCTTCATCGCACTCTCCAAGCATCGCCCGAACACAATTAGCTGCCTCAAAATCCTTTTTTCCCATTCCATATCCGATTTTATCTACCTTCATTACCGGCATTTCACCAAACTCATCCACGAAATGCCTAAGAAGTGCAGCCCCGGTCGGTGTACAAAGCTCTCCGCGTATTCTGCCGCCATAAATCGGAACCCCTTTCAAAAGATACGCCGTTGCCGGAGCAGGTACAGGCAAAATTCCATGTGCGCAATGCACCTGACCGCTTCCGACATGTACCGGGGAGGCAATGATTTTTTGTGGTGCAAGTTCTTCCACTAACAGGCAGAAAGCCGCAACATCTGCAATCGCATCCATCGTCCCCACTTCATGAAAATGGATCTGACTTACCTCTGTTCCATGCGCGACACTCTCCGCCTCCGCAATCCGCCCATACACTGCCATAACCTCCTTCTTTACCCTCTCCGACAGCTTCAGGTGATTTACAATCTCACAAATCTCCTGCATACTGCTGTGAGAATGCGTATGCACATGTTCATGATGCTCAGAATGTTCCTGTGTATGTTCCTGCGTATGTTCCTGTGTATGTTCCTGTGTATGTTCATGTCCATGAGTATGGTCATGTGCATGTTCATGTTCGTGCTCATGCTGATGCACCTGCTCTCCTTCCTCGGCGCCATGAATTTTCACAGATACATGCGTACCGGTAATACCGCATTTTACTGAAGGTTCTGCGCTCACCTGTACTCCCGGAATTCCCGCATGATTTAGTTTCGTAAGAAACGATGCTTTATCCTCCAGCAGTTCCATAAGCGCCGCTGTCAGCATATCGCCTGCCGCTCCCATGCCACAGTCCAAATACAATGTTTTCATATTTTACCTCTTTTCCTTTGCTTCCATATGATTAATCATGCCTGCAAGATACCCTGCACCAAAACCATTATCAATATTGACCACCGAAACCCCACTGGCACAGGAGTTTAACATAGCCAGTAATGCTGCTGTTCCCTGAAAGGAAGCTCCGTATCCAACGCTTGTCGGCACTGCGATAACCGGACAGTCAGCAAGTCCGCCGATTACACTGGCCAAAGCCCCCTCCATTCCGGCAACAGCTACAATCACACTGGCCCCCATGATTTCATCCAGATGACTTAGCAGGCGGTGAAGCCCGGCAACACCGACATCATATAGACGAACCACGCGGTTTCCATGAAACTCTGCCGTCAGGGCGGCTTCCTCAGCAACCGGTATATCACTCGTCCCCCCGGTAGCAATCACAACCGTTCCAATCCCATCCGGCTCCGGCATTGGTCCAATCATTCCGATTTTTGCCTCTTTCCGATAATCCAGCGTGTAAAACCTACCGATTTCCTCTGCCGCCTCCGCCGAAAGTCTTGTAATCAGAATCGTGTTCTGTCCGTTCTTCTTCATGCTTTCAATAATCCCAACCATTTGTGAGGCTGATTTACCGGCACCATAGATTACCTCTGCCGCTCCCTGTCGAAGCTTTCTATGAAGATCAACCTTTGCGTAGCCCAAATCCTCGAAAGGCTGCTTTTTTATTTTTCCCAATGCCTCATCTACAGACATGCTATTGTTTTTTACTGCTTCCAGTATTTCCCTCAGCTCTGTTTTCAAATACTTCTCCTTCCTAACGAACCTGCTCCAGGTCCAGCATAATTGCTTCGAAATATGGCTTCAGACCGGTAACAACCTCTTCCCTGCGGGAAATCAGTGCCGGCAGCTGTTCCTTTTTTACCTGAAGCCTTGCCATTTTTCCCACATTCCTCACACGCATATCCCGAAAGCCCAATGACATCAGAAAGGCCTCTGCCCTTTCTGTCCTTGCAAGCTTTTCTTCTGTAATCTCATCTCCCCATGGTATTCTGGTTGCCAGACATGCATATGCAGGCTTGTCCCACGTAAATAACCCGGCCTGCCTGGAACGCTCCCGAATAACCTCCTTCGTAAGTCCGCATTCACGAAGCGGCGATTTCACCCCCAGTTCACACAGGGCCTTCATTCCCGGCCGGTCCGAAATGTCATCCGAGGCATTCGTTCCGTCTGCTATCAGAGAAAAGCCGTCCTGCGAAGCTGCCCGGATAATTTCCGTCATAAGAAGCGTTTTGCAGTAGTAACAACGATTCTTTGGATTTTGTACGATTTCCTTGCACCGGAAAATATCCGGCTGTAGCACGCTCCACTCTGCACCAAGCTCTGTCACAAGCCTTTTTGCATCGCAGAATTCAAACTCCGGCTGGAATACAGTTTTTACGTAATACGCATGTACGCGCTTCGCCCATGTAACCGCAGCATACAACAAATATGCAGAATCAACGCCACCTGAAAATGCAATCGCGACTTCTTCATTTTCTTCAAAAAACTGCTTCAGTGTCATCACACTTTCCTCTTTCTATAAATTCTTTTTCAGTATAGCATTTTTACTCACATTATGCAAATCCCCCGGTAAACCAGAAAAAAGCACGCCGCAATAATGCAGCGTGCTTCCGTTTACCACCTTACGGTATGTTTTTATTTGTCGTCAATACTGTAGTTCGGGGCTTCCTTCGTGATATGGATATCATGCGGATGGCTCTCCTTAAGGGATGCAGCGGAAATCTTTACGAAACGGCCGGTCTCCTTTAAGGTCTCGATGTCCTTTGCGCCACAGTAGCCCATACCGGAACGAAGACCACCCAGTAACTGGAATACCGTATCCTCAACCAGTCCCTTATATGCCACACGTCCTTCTACGCCTTCCGGAACAAGCTTCTTCGCATCGGCCTGGAAGTAACGGTCCTTGCTTCCGTTCTCCATTGCAGCAATGGAACCCATACCACGGTATACCTTATACTTACGTCCCTGATACAGCTCGAAGGTTCCCGGACTCTCATCACAGCCTGCGAAGATGGAGCCCATCATGCAGACATTTGCACCGGCAGCGATTGCCTTCGTAAGATCTCCGGAATACTTGATACCACCATCTGCAATAATCGGAATACCGTACTTCTTAGCAGCCTCGTAAGCTCCCATAATCGCTGTAATCTGCGGAACACCGATGCCGGCAACCACACGGGTCGTACAAATAGAGCCCGGTCCGATACCAACCTTAACGCAATCTGCACCGGCTTTAATCAAAGCTTCGGCAGCCTCACCGGTTGCTACGTTTCCTGCAATAATCTGAAGCTTCGGGTATGCATCATGAACCATCTGTACGCAACGGATTACGTTTGCGGAATGACCATGTGCAGAGTCAATTACGATAGCATCCACCTTTGCCTTCACAAGAGCTTCCACACGCTCCAGAATGTTTGCCGTTACGCCGACACCTGCTGCACAAAGAAGTCTGCCCTGTGCATCCTTTGCGGAGAGCGGATACTTAATCTGCTTCTCAATATCCTTAATCGTAATGAGACCCTTTAAGTTTCCTTCAGCATCTACAATCGGAAGCTTTTCCTTTCTTGCATCGCCAAGGATCTTCTTTGCTTCCTCCAGCGTAACTCCCTCTCTTGCAGTAACAAGTCCCTCCGAAGTCATGCTTTCCTTGATCTTCTTGGAAAAATCGGTTTCAAACTTAAGATCACGGTTCGTAATAATGCCGACCAGTTTCTTGCCTTCCGTAATCGGAACACCGGAAATACGGTACTTTGCCATTAACTCATCTGCATCGTGTAATGTATGCTCAGGAGACAGAGAAAACGGATCGGTAATAACACCATTCTCAGAACGCTTTACCTTGTCAACTTCTTCAGCCTGTGCCTCAATACTCATATTCTTATGAATTACACCAATGCCTCCCTGTCTCGCCATCGCGATAGCCATGCGATGCTCCGTAACAGTATCCATTCCGGCACTCATCAATGGAATATTTAATTTGATGCTCTTCGTCAAATAGGTTGAAAGATCAACCTGATTCGGAATCACTTCCGAATACGCCGGTACCAGCAACACGTCATCAAAGGTAATGCCATCACCAATTAACATGCCCATTTTCATGTCCTCTCTTTCTGTAAAATAGATTCACCCTGCATGCTCAAGCCTTTGAGCTTTTGTGGTGTTCCTTATAATATACTTCGTTTTGAATGGATTGTCAAGACATATAATACCATAAAATAAAATGAAAAAGGACAGCCAGCCCTGGCTGTCCCTCCGGACTAATACTCTTTAAACTTACGCGGAACCTTTTGCTTTATCATACCAAGCATTTTCTCGTTTGGTTCAAAATACAAAATAGTATTTTGTTCTCCTGCGGTTTCCACAATAGCATAAACGCGGCGACCGTTCTCCCGAGAAGTATAATCACGCTCCGCTGCCTTGTTGTATTTATATCCGTCTAACTCATGGGAATCTGCCGGACATACAACAACAGCATTGTCCAAATCCGTACGATAAAGCTGTTTTCTTTTTTCACCGTTCATAATCTTATCAAAATCAATCTGTCCGTCGCAGTAAACATACTCATACGTTACTGACAGATACGGCAAAAAAAGATAGGCAACTGCTGCAAGTGCAAGAGCAACAAAAAAAAGAAGCGTGAACCGGAGCAGAAAGCCTGCAACAAAAATAAGCCCAATGGCCACCCATGCGCCAAGCTTCAACAGAACATCTCCGGTAGTTACTTTTTTCTTTACACTGGTCTCTGTATATGAATTATTCATCCGATCGCCTTTCTGAAAAGGAAACCGCCCAGAGGACGGTTTCCTAACCAATCATGTGTTTTAGCTTATTACATCATACCCATTCCAGGAGCCCCGCCGGCCGGCATTGCCGGAGCGTCTTCCTTGATGTTAGCTACTGCAGACTCCGTGGTAAGGAAGGTGGAAGCAACACTCGTTGCATTCTGAAGAGCACTTCTGGTAACCTTTGCCGGATCCAGGATGCCGTCCTTCACCATATCAACATATTCTTCGGTAAGAGCATTGAAGCCGATGCCTGCGTTCTGCTCCTTTACCTTGTTTACGATAACAGAGCCTTCCAGACCGGCATTCGTTGCGATGCAGCGAAGCGGTGCCTCCAAAGCTGCAAGAATGATGTTTGCACCGGTCTTCTCATCTCCCTCTAAGGTCGCTGCAAGCTTTGCAACCTCCTTGGAAGCATGAATGTAAGCCGAGCCACCGCCTGCGATGATACCCTCTTCCACAGCTGCCTTCGTAGCTGCCAGTGCATCCTCAAGACGAAGCTTGTTCTCCTTCATCTCAGTCTCAGTTGCTGCACCTACACGGATTACTGCAACACCGCCTGCAAGCTTGGCAAGTCTCTCCTGAAGCTTCTCCTTATCAAACTCAGAGGTGGTCTCCTCAATCTGATTCTTAATCTGGGCAACTCTTGCTGCGATTTCTTCCTTATTACCCTCACCGTCAACGATAATGGTGTTTTCCTTCTGAACCTTAACGGACTTTGCACGGCCGAGCTGCTCAATCGTTGTATCCTTTAAGTCAAGACCAAGCTCATCGGTGATTACGGTACCACCGGTAAGGATTGCGATATCCTGAAGCATTGCCTTTCTTCTGTCACCATAGCCCGGAGCCTTAACTGCAGCTACAACAAAGGTTCCGCGAAGCTTGTTGAGTACGAGAGTCGTAAGTGCCTCACCCTCAACATCCTCAGCAATGATTAACAGTCTCTGACCGGACTGAACAATCTGCTCAAGTACCGGTAAAATATCCTGAATGTTGGAAATCTTCTTGTCGGTAATTAAGATGTATGGGTTCTCTAACACAGCCTCCATCTTATCCATATCGGTTGCCATATATGCGGAAATATATCCGCGGTCAAACTGCATACCTTCTACCACATCGAGCTCCGTCTTCATGGTTTTGGATTCCTCAATGGTGATAACACCGTCCTTGGAAACCTTCTCCATTGCGTCGGCGATAAGATTCATATAGTATTCCTCGTTCCCTCCCCCGGC